>CABUUJ010000003.1 GCA_902494715.1 uncultured Collinsella sp. | reverse complement strand
CATGGGAGCCTCCCAACCTCGTTGCGGCGCGGCTGCGCCTATGGCACTTCAACATCATTGTCGCAGCCCCGACCCGCGGTCACGAGCGGGGGCTCCTATCTTTTTAGTGCCCTCGGATTGGGTCATAGTGTCTGTCGGTGCCAAAGCATCGGCGTTGCCTTGATCAACGCCTGCCAAAAAGGGACGGGTTTATTTTGGTCGGTTTTATCTGGGCAAACGTGGTCGTCTATCGCAATGTAGTCGTTGGGGACGTTCTTGTTTGACTAGTCGTTTAAGAACGTCCCCAACGACTACATAGCATGAGAGTGGATAATCTCCCGGTTTGAGCCCATATTCATGCTCAAGGTGGGAGATTGTCCACTCTCGTTTCGTTTGATGATTTCGATGCCTACATTTGGAGGAAGAGCTCGTGGAGGCGCGTGTCGTCGTCGAGCTCGGGGTGGAAGGTTACGCCGAGCTGGTTGCCTTGGCGGGCGGCGACGGTTCGCCCGTCGACTTTCGCTAAGGCCTTGGCGTCGCCGTGGACCTCGACGATGCGGGGCGCGCGGATAAACGTCAGTGGCACTTCACCGTCGATGCCGGCTAGCTGCCCCTTGGTTCGAAAGCTGCCGAGCTGCCTGCCGTAGGCATTGCGCTCGACAAGTACATCCATGGTTGCCAAACGCGGCGTGCCCTTATCGTCATGGGCGGCAAGGTCGTGAGCCAGCAGAATTAGGCCGGCACAGGTGCCCAGGACGGGCATGCCTTCAGAGATGCGGGCACGAAGCTCCTCGAGCATGCCCAACTCATCAAGCAGCTTCCCTTGAACGGTAGACTCGCCGCCGGGAAGTACCAGACGGTCAAAGTCCTGCTTTAAATCAGGCGCCTGCCTCAGCTCAATACAGTGTGCGCCAAGCTCGGCTAGTCTTGTCTCGTGCTCGGCAAAAGCGCCTTGGACCGCCAGCACGGCGACCGTTTGGTCTGCATAATCGCTCATGTGCGATCCTTTCTGCTGGACTAGCGCCCGCGCTCTTCCATGATAATCTCGATCTCGTCGGCGTTGATGCCCACCATGGCCTCGCCCAGGTCCTCCGAAAGCTCGGCGATGAGCTTGGCATCGGTGAAGTTTGCCACGGCCTTGACGATGGCGGCGGCGCGCTTGGCGGGGTCGCCGCTCTTAAAGATGCCCGAGCCGACAAAGACGCCCTCGGCACCCAGCTGCATCATCAGCGCGGCGTCGGCGGGGGTCGCTACGCCGCCAGCGGCAAAGTTCACGACGGGAAGCTTACCCGTGGCATGGACCTCGCGCACCAGCTCGACCGGAACCTGCAGTTGCTTGGCTGCCTCAAAGAGCTCGTCGTCGCGCAGGGCAACTACGTCGCGGATCTGCTTTTGGATTTTGCGCATGTGACGCACGGCCTGAACGACGTCGCCCGTACCCGGCTCACCCTTGGTGCGAATCATCGTGGCGCCTTCGGCAACACGGCGCAGCGCCTCGCTCAGATCGCGGGCGCCGCAGACAAACGGCACGTCAAACTGGGTCTTGTCGATGTGATAGACGTCATCGGCAGGGGAGAGAACCTCGGACTCGTCGATGTAATCGATCTCGATGGCCTGAAGGACCTGCGCCTCGACGATGTGACCGATGCGGCACTTGGCCATAACAGGGATGGAGACGGCCTCTTGGATGCCCTTGATCATCTTGGGGTCGCTCATGCGCGAGACGCCGCCTGCGGCGCGGATGTCGGCCGGAATGCGCTCGAGTGCCATGACGGCGCAGGCACCCGCCTCCTCGGCGATGCGCGCCTGCTCGGGTGTGGTGACGTCCATGATGACGCCGCCCTTGAGCATCTGCGCGAGTTCGCGATTGAGTTTGACGCGATCGGCCTTGCTGGTCTGTTCTGCCATGGTTGCTCCCTTGGTTGGCATGTGCATTGCTTGACGGAACATCCTATCGGGGAGCTGGGTATGGCGAAATACTCAGTTTTCGAGATAATAATAAGGTCAGCTTAATACCAGATTGAAAAGCTCGATAAGGTCAGGTGGCAAACTCATGCTTGACTACAATTTGGAAAAACGTGGCGAGGCATCGCTTTATGAGTATATTTACCAGCAAATCCGAGATGATATTGTTGCTGGACGTATTGTGGCGGGGGAGCATCTTCCGTCTAAGCGCGCCTTTGCCAGTCATCTGGGAATCAGTGTCATTACCATCGAGAATGCATATAGCCAGTTACTCGCTGAGGGCTATATTTGCTCAATGCCGCGTCGTGGCTACTACGCTTGCGAGCTTCCGGATGCACCGGTTTTGGCTTCGGCTGCGGAGGGCATCGACCGAGATGCCGTCTCTGTGGACCCCAGCGCGCATGATGTCCGCGGGCGGGTCGAGCAATTCGATGCGCTTTCTCCTTCTGCTTTGGAGGCGGCGCGGCTTTGGCAAAGCGCGCTACGGGCGACGCTGGCATCCGAAGACGAGCGCGAAATCTTTTCGCCCGCACCGGCGCAGGGCACTGCTCGGCTGCGACGCGCAATTGCTCACCATCTGCACGGGACAAGGGGTATGAATGTCGACCCCAACAACATCGTTATCGGTGCGGGCGCCCAGCTGCTCGATACCATGTTGGTTCAGTTGCTTGGCGCGGACAAGGTGTATGCGGTTGAGGATCCGGGCTATTTGCGTCTGACGCGTATCTATCAGGCTATGGGCTGCCAAGTTCGACATATCCCGTTGGATGATGAGGGCGTGGACTTGAGCACTCTGCAGAAAAGCGGGACCGATGTCCTTCACCTGATGCCGTCCCATCAGTATCCGACCGGCCTTGTGACGAGCATTGCGCGTCGCTATGCGCTTCTGAGCTGGGCCGCCGAGCGACCAGGTCGGTATCTCATCGAAGATGACTTTGATTGTGAGTTTCGCCTTGCTGGCAAGCCGATTCCCGCGCTCGCGTCGATCGATGCCGCCCAGTCGGTTATCTACACCAACACGTTTTCGAAGAGCCTTTCATCGGCGTTGCGTTTGGCGTACATGGTGTTGCCCGATGAGTTAATGGAGCGGTTTAGGCGCAACCTTGGTTTCTACGCCTCGTCGGTGAGCTCTGTTGACCAGGTCGCTTTGGCGCGTTTGCTGGAATCGGGTGATTACGAGCGACATGTGAACCGCGTGCGCGTTCGTGCTCGCGAGGCGCGTGATGGCCTGATGGCGCTTGTGCGGAAGGTATTTCCGGCAGGAGAGGTCTCGATCGAGCATGCAGACGCGGGCCTTTACTGTATCGTGGTTGCGGAGCGTGGAACGGGCGGAAGCACTTTTGCATGGGCCCTCACGCGCTCGAGCATCCCTTTTATCGATATCGGTGACTGTTTTTGGTGTGCCGATGGCGCATCTGTCCCTGAAAACACAACTCAAATTCTTGTTCAGTATGACGATCTGAGTCCAAAAGTACTAACAACCTTGGAATTGCAGCTAATGGGGGGCACTCTGCAACCTAAGTGAGTAGACTTTTAGCACTTTGGCGACCAGGCAGTTTTGTAGCAAGCTATTTACCTGCGGTTTTGAAAAGCAGGATGACCGGCCTGCTCGGGATGTTCAAAAAAGTCTACTCACTTGCCGCGCAAAGCTCCTGCATGAGAAAAAATGGGGTTTTCAACAGGGCTTCGTCCAGCTCTCGGCAAGCTTTTGGCCAGTTGGGGAGTGCTGTTGAAAACTTGGCAGTCCGTTCGGCGCCATTTTTGGTGCGTTCGCGCCAATGCGTGACTGACTGGGTTGAAATTCGTGTTTTCCTGTGCCTATGAAGGATTTACTTTGTGACATATCGGCTTTTAGGTACTGGCGTTTGCCTCCTCAAGTCCGCGCTTTGTGTCCGCCGCTTCCACGACCGGAAGAAGACCGGCAGCGATATGATCTCGCCCGCAACCCGACGGCTGCGGTCGCGCTCGGTTTTCCGTTGTATACATTGGTTCGGACGAGAAACAAACGGACTTGTCCAGCCAGCATTAGGCAGCGGCTGTTTCTTGGTGAGCTTCCCAGGGAATCCGTGCTGGAAACGGAGGATGGGTTTTTGATTACGTCTCCTCTACTGACGGCATTCATCATGTCGCGGCACCTGACGGATCTCCAGCTTCTTTTGGTATTGGCGGAGATGTGTGGCTTGTTTGCGGTGTGCGCTCTGCCGGCGGCACTTGAGGCGGAGCTTTCGCGTGCAATTGATTCGGGCGCGATTTCGACAACGTTCGGTTGGGTGCGCTGCCCGTCCGAGGACGGCACCGCCTCAAATTTATGGCGTCGAGACGCTTTGGTTTTGGGCGGAGACCTTGACCGTTTTTGTTCAGATGTTTGCGGGATGCGTTACGGCAATAGATTTATGGCGGTATCGCAACTCGTTCCATTGGGTGCCGCGTCGCCTTTTGAGGTCGAGGCGTATTTGCTACTTGCACTGCCGCGATCCCTGGGAGGCGAAGGTTTTTGCGACATAGAGCTTAATGTTGAAGTGATGCTAGGCACAAGTGCTCGAGCGATTGTGGGAAAGTCCCGTATATATATCGACCTACTTCTTTCTTCACCGGACGGTAGGCGACAGGTGGCCATTGAATGTCAGGGAAAGGCCTCGCACGGACGCGCAGGGGATGGCTTGCGTGACGCTGACCGCATGACGGCCCTTCAGGCCATGGGCTACGATGTGCTTCTCCTGACACACAGACAGATATCGGATGAGGATAGATTCCGCGCGATCGTTAAGGCCATATGCAGGATGCTCGATGCTGAATATCGTGATAAAAGCTCGGATGAGCAAAGGGCTGAGATATTACTCCGGTCTGAACTATTCATTGACTGGACAAAATTGGGAGTAATCGACGGAAAGATGCCCGTTAGACACAAAACAGCTCGATCGTGGACGGCTACGGTTCTAAGTGAGTAGACTTTTGGCACTTTGGCGACCAGGCCGTTTTGCAACAAGTCATTTACCTGCGGCTTTATAAAGCAATATGGATGGTGTGCTCGGCAAGTTCCAAAAAGTCTACTCACTTAGTTTTTGACGAGAAACCGATGCCGAAGACGGTCCTATTTCAGGGCGTTAACAAGTTCGTGAGGCACGAAAAAGGCCCGGACCAATACGGTCCGGGCCTCATCGAGCTAGAGGTTATGTCTCAAGCGGTTGGCTTAGCCAAAGTAGCGCTTAAGCAGGCCGGCAAAAGCTTTGCCGTGGCGGGCCTCGTCACGAGCCATCTCGTGCACGGTGTCGTGGATGGCATCGAGGCCAGCGGCCTTGGCGCGCTTAGCAAGATCGGTCTTGCCGGCGGTGGCGCCGTTCTCGGCCTCAACGCGCATCTCGAGGTTCTTCTTGGTAGAGTCGGTCACGACCTCGCCCAGGAGCTCAGCGAACTTGGCGGCGTGCTCGGCCTCCTCGTGGGCAGCCTTCTCCCAGTACAGGCCGATCTCGGGGTAACCCTCGCGATGGGCGACGCGAGCCATGGCCAGGTACATACCGACCTCGGAGCACTCGCCCTCAAAGTTGGCGCGCAGGTCGGCAACGATGTCCTCGGAGACGCCCTCCATCTTGGCGACGCCCACGACGTGCTCGGCAGCCCACTCGAGCTGACCCTCCTCCTGCTTCAGGAAGCGAGAACCGGGAACGCCGCACTGGGGGCACTTGAAGTCCTCGGGCAGCTGGTCGCCGTCGAACTCTTCCACATAACCGCAAACGGGGCAAACAAACTTCATGATTCGATCCTTTCGATCGATGGCGATTGTGCGCTCGTCCGGTCCCGTAAGGGCCCTCTCCGGACGTGCGTCTTGACGAGTTCTATTATCCATAAATGCAACCAAATGTGAAGCCTATTAGGAATGATTTTTAATAAAACAATTTCGAGATATGAAGATGTTGATTGATTAACGATTGGGAGGCCGTCTGCGATCTTTGCTGAGTACAATCGGGCGAGCAAATGTTGACCTATCAACAAATGAAGGAGTTTCCTTTATGCATCTAGCCCGTCGTGCCTGGTGCCGAACATATCAGACGGTTTTTCGCATTGCATTGCCGATCCTGCCCTATACCGAGCCGCGCATTTTAGAGCATGCCGAGGATGTGCCCGCGGTGCTTCAAAAGCGCTCGATCCAGAAGGTCCTTATCGTGACGGATCCCGGCATTACCCGTCTGGGGCTCACGGCACCGCTCGAGACGGCGCTCGCATCCAGGGGGATTGGCATTACGGTCTATGCCGAAACGCGTGCGAACCCCACGGTCTCAAACGTGGAGGAAGCGGCGTCCCTGTACCGAGAGAGCGCCTGCCGGGCCATTATCGGCTTTGGCGGAGGATCAGCTATGGACTGCGCCAAGGGCGTGGGCGCACGCATTGCGCAGCCAAACAAGCCCATCAACAAGATGCGCGGCCTGCTGCGGATTCATCGTCGCCTGCCGCTGCTCATCGCCGTTCCCACTACCGCCGGTACGGGAAGCGAAGTCACGCTTGCGGCGGTAATTACCGATGACGAGGCGCACTACAAATACCCTATTAACGACTTTGTGCTCATCCCGCGCTTTGCGGTGCACGACCCCGAGTTTACGCGCGGTCTGCCCGCCTCCATTACGGGGCAAACGGGCATGGACGCCCTGGCGCATGCCGTCGAGGCCTTTATCGGACGAAGCACCACGCCCTATACGCGCAAGATGGCGCGACAAGCGGTTCAACTCATCCACGACAATTTGCTCGAGGCCTATGAGCATGGCGATGACATGCGTGCGCGTCGCAATATGCTTTCGGCGGCGTATAAGGCGGGTGTTGCCTTTACGCGCTCCTATGTTGGATATGTGCATGCCATCGCGCACAGTCTGGGCGGGCGTTACGGGATTCCGCACGGCTTGGCCAATGCCATCATCCTGCCGCACATGCTTCGCGCCTATGGCGAAGCTGCTGCTCCTAAGCTCGCTGATCTCGCCCGCATGGCCGGCATCGTGCCGGTTAACGCGCAGGACAGCCTGGCGGCCGAGGCCTTTATCGATTGGGTCGACCGCATGAACGAGGCCCTGGGAATCCCCAAATATGTCTTGGGCATTCGCCGCTCTGACATTCCCGAGATGGCGGCGCATGCCGATGCCGAGGCCAATCCGCTATACCCCGTTCCGCTTCTAATGGACCGCTTGGAGCTCGAGCATATGTACGAAGTCGTTGCAGGTGGTATGTTTGAGGACGAGAATTAGGAGGGTCCATGAACACCGAGGAAATTGCGCGCATCGTCGGCGATCAGCGCGCCTACTTTAAGACGCACGCCACGTTTGATGTCGATGCTCGACGTCGCGCGCTCGTGAGTTTACGCGATGCGGTGCGGGCCCACGAGGCCGATATCGCCCATGCGCTCAAGACCGATTTGGGGAAGTCGCATGACGAGGCCTATATGTGCGAGATTGGTACGTCGCTTTCCGAGATTCGACATCAGATCGCTCACGTGGCTCGGTGGAGTCGTCCGCGCCTGCGTCCGTGCGATCTCGCTAACGCCGTGAGCGTGTGCAAAACGCAAGCCGTGCCCTATGGCGTCACACTCATCATGGCTCCGTGGAACTACCCGTTTTTGCTAACACTCGAGCCGCTCGCCGGCGCCCTTGCCGCGGGCAATACCGTGGTCATCAAGCCAAGTGCCTATGCTCCGGCATCGAGCGCGGTGCTCAAGCAAATCTGTGAAGAGGCATTTGATCCGTGCCTGGTGACGGTTGTCGAGGGCGGGCGCGCCGAAAACGAAGCGCTGCTCGATGAGTGCTGGGACAAGATCTTCTTTACCGGTAGCGTTTCGGTCGGCAAGCTCGTTATGGAGCGCGCGAGCAAAAACCTCACGCCCGTGACGCTTGAGCTGGGCGGCAAGAGCCCCTGCATCGTGGATGCGACGGCAAATTTGAAGGTCGCGGCACGGCGTATCGCCTTTGGCAAATGGCTCAACGTGGGGCAGACCTGCGTGGCGCCCGACTACCTGCTGGTCGATACGCGCGTGCACGACGAGCTGCTGGGCCTCATCAAGGAAGAGGTCCGCCGTATGTTTGGCGAGCATCCGCTCGATAACGAGGATTACGGGCATATCGTCAATGCTAAGCATTTTGCGCGCGTGCGCGGGCTGATCGATCCCGATAAGGTCGTGCTGGGAGGCACGGCGCGCGAGTCGTCGCTCAAGATTGAGCCGACGATCCTAGACGGCGTGACCCCCGATGACGCCGTGATGCAGGAGGAGATCTTCGGTCCCATCTTGCCGGTGCTGACGTTTGAGAGCCTAGACGAGGCCGAAGCGTTTATTACGGATCGTCCGACGCCGCTGGCCCTGTATATCTTTAGTCAGGATCGCGCAGTTCAGCAGCGCTTCGTGCGTTACGTGCCCTTTGGCGGTGGCTGTGTCAACGACACGATCATGCACTTGGCTACGAGCCATATGGGCTTTGGCGGCATGGGCGCGAGCGGTATGGGGCAGTACCATGGACGCGAGAGCTTCGATACGTTTAGCCACAAGAAGAGTATCGTGAACAAGGCAACGTGGCTGGACGTGCCATTCCGCTACGCTCCTTACGCAAGCTGGAAGCACAAGTTCGTGCGCATGTTTGTGCATTAGAAAAGGGCGCAGGTAATACGAACAAGTGTTCCTATTACCTGCATTTTGCGTTAGACTACTGTTATG
Organism: uncultured Collinsella sp.; assembly: GCA_902494715.1. Lineage (GTDB taxonomy): Bacteria > Actinomycetota > Coriobacteriia > Coriobacteriales > Coriobacteriaceae > Collinsella. Next base: position 60,202 of record CABUUJ010000003.1, on the reverse strand, counting down.
GAGCACGGATGGGCCAACTCCCTTTAGAAGGGATTTGGTATGAACGTAAGCGATGTTATTTCGTTATTGGCGTTGTTGATTGCGGCTATCGAACTCGGTCTGTTTATCGGCCGAATGAAATAGCCGCCCCCGCGTAAGCGAAGACGGCCACTTCTCACGATGAAAACGTGTATCGGAGTTGGCAAGACCCGCGGCAACGGGTGCCATCCGTGTTCCTATCTTATCTGCAAGCGTTCTGTCGCGCAAGCGTTGAGGCAAACGATTGAAGGACGCAGACAGGATGTATTTGTGTCCGCACGGGACCGTAGACTTCTCAATAAGGTTACACACCGGTTTATCCGGCCGTTAGAGGAGCTGCTATGTACGAGCCTTCGCGTGTTCTTCTGTCATTTCACATTGCAGGATTTCAGTATACCGATGGCGCCTTGGTCTTGGGCGATCTTAAAGCGGGCGATAAACTGACGCTGTGTGCCGAGCGCGATAATCCCCATGACCCCGAGGCAGTTGCGATCTACTATGGTAAGACCAAACTTGGCTACGTTCCGGGAAACGAGGTCGGCCCACTGTCCTTGATGATGTATTACGGCCACAAGGACGTGTTTGAGGCCCGCGTGCAACAGGTTGCCCCCGAGCGCAGCCCGTGGCACCAGGTGCGCGTTGGCCTCTATGTGGTGGATGCCCGCTAATTGGTAAGGGAGGCTGCCATGTTTGACGACGATGACCTGTTCGATTTGACGGATGATCCGTTTGAGTGGGATCTGCTGCTCGACGACGATGATCTGGAACAGGACCGTAAGAAACGGCGGGACAAGAAAACTCAGGGTGACGCTTCGAAAAAGCAAGACAAACGCAGCCGCGGCCCGTTCGGCGGGCTCTTTGGCTAACCGCCGTATCGCTGTGTCTGTATACTTAGCACGAGTTTGACGCGTTGCGAAATGAGGGCATAGACGATGATGTGGTTTACCGCCGACCTGCACCTGGGCGATACGAATATCTTGCACGATATGGATCGGCCGTTTGATTCGGTCGAGGAGATGAACCGCAAGGTCATCGATGCCGTGAATGAGTGCGTGGCGGCGGACGACCGTCTCTATATCTTGGGAGACTTTACCTATCGTTTGCCCCTGGCGGATGCTGTGCGCCTGCGCGAGCGCATCGAATGTCAGAACGTAACGCTCATCCGTGGCAACCATGACGGTGACTGGGAAGATCCAGCTGCGCCCCAAATCTGGGAAGACGTGCGTGATTACCTGGAGATTGCTCCCGGCTATGCCAAGGGCCATCGCCTGGTGTTGAGCCATTACCCCATGCTCAGCTGGAATGGCAAGGCGCGTGGCGCCATCATGCTGCACGGGCATATCCACAGCAGGGGAGACCGCACCAACGCGCGCAACTGCGATCGCGAGCGCCCCATTTATCGCTACGATGTGGGCCTCGACGCCAACGAGTACAAGCCCGTAAGCCGAGACCAGATCTTGAGCTTCTTTGGACTGTAATTCTCGAACCGTCACACAAACCGCCACAAAGGGGACAGGCACCTTTGTGGTGGTTCTGGCGCTGTTGCTATTATGGCGGCGGCGTCTTTTTTGTCCGTGCGGCGCGGTAGAGTGTAAGCGGTTGAAATTTGCGTCCATCGAGGAGCTGCTATGAACGAGATCAAGTGCCCGCATTGTGGCGAAGTTTTTAAGGTCGATGCGTCTGGCTATGCGGACATCGTCAAGCAAGTGCGCAATGCCGAGTTTTCGCGCGACCTGGATGAGCGTGTGAAGGCAGTCCAGCGCGAGGGCGAGCAGGCGCTGGAGCTTGAGCGCTCGCGTTCGACGGCTGCCTTGCAAAAGGCAGATTCTCAGCGCAACGCTCAACTTGTCGAGCAGAAGAACGCCGCGGAGCAGAAGCTGGCACAAGAGGTTGCCAAGCGCGACGCTGAGCTTGCCGAGCTGCGCGCCAAGCTCGAGGGCGCTGCCACAGAGCGCGAGAGCGCAAGTCAGCGCGCGGCGGTTGAGGCCCGTGCCGATGCTCAAAAGGAAAACGCCGAGCTTCAGCGAGAAATCGACAATTTGCGTGCGCAGCTGGAGCGCAAAGATGACGAAGCCAAGCTCGTCGAGTCGGTGGCGCGCAATGCTGCTCAAAACGATTTGGCTGCACGTGATGCTCAGATTGCCGAGCTGCAGGCCAGGCTTGCCGCGGCGGACAAGGCCCAGGAGATGGCGCTTGCCGCTGCCGCGGCAGAGTCGCAGCGTGAGCTCGATGCCGCTCGCAGCGAGGCCGAGCGCGCGCTTACTGACTATCGCGCGAAGGTGCAAGAGAAGTTCTCCGCCGCAAAGGCTCAGTCCGAGCAAGAGGCCGAGGGCCTGCGTGCCCAGCTGCGCGAGCAGGAACTGATGGCAAAAATGAACCTGTCAGAGGCGGTCGCCGCGGCGGAGCGTGAGCGCGATGAGGCACGTGCCAAACTGACGAGCGAGCTGGCAGTGCGCGATTCTCGCGAGGAGCAGGCCAAGGCGGCACACGAGCTCGAGCTTGCGCAGGCCAAGCGTGCGAGCGATGACCTGATTCGCTACAAGGATGAAGAGATTGAGCGCCTTAAGGACATGAAGGTCCGCCTGTCCACCAAGATGGTGGGCGAGTCGCTCGAGCAGCACTGCGAGACCGAGTTTAACCGTCTGCGCATGACGGCGTTTCCTAACGCGTACTTCGAGAAAGACAACGATGCGTCCGAGGGTACCAAGGGCGACTTTATCTTCCGCGAGTGCGACGCGAGCGGCAACGAGGTCATTTCGATTATGTTCGAGATGAAAAACGAGAACGACGAGACTGCGACCAAGCACAAAAACGAGGACTTCTTTAAGAAGCTCGATCACGATCGTCGCCAGAAAGGCTGTGAGTACGCGGTGCTCTGCACGCTACTCGAGCCCGAGAGCGAGCTCTATAACGCAGGGATAGTCGACGTGAGCTATCGCTACGAGAAGATGTACGTGATTCGCCCACAGTTTTTCATTCCCATGATTACACTTCTTCGCAACGCCGCCATGGGTTCGCTGCGCTATAAGCAGGAGCTGGCGGAGTACAAGCAGCAGAATATCGACGTCACGAACTTCGAAGCCAAGATGGAAAAGTTCAAGAACGATTTCGGCCGCAACTGCGAGATCGCGAGTCGCAAGTTCCAAACGGCAATCGATGAGATCGACAAGACGATTAGCCATCTGCAGAAAACCAAGGAGGCGTTGCTGTCCTCCGAGAACAATCTGCGCCTTGCCAACAAGAAAGCCGACGATCTTACCATTCGCAAGCTCACATGGGGCAACAAGACCATGAAGGCGGCGTTTGACGAGGCGCGCGGGGCTGCGACGGAGACAAACGATGAGCCCGCCGAGGCGGATTCATATGAGGTCGAGGATGCCGAGTAAGGCATAGCAGATAGTGCAAAAGCGGGGCCGCTGGCGATATTGCCAACGGCCCCGCTTGTTTCGCTCCAGTATGTTCGGCTAGTCCTCGAGCAGGTCCTCGATAAAGCCGACGCGGTAGTTTTTGAAGATGACCTCGCCGCCGTCTTGCGTGGCGTCCAGATCGACATCGCCCATGATGCCAAAGTCGTGGTCGCCATCCTCGTCGGCAAAGATCTGGTGCACGTGCCATACGTGCGCGGTCTTCTCGTCGGACTCATCGATGGAAAACATCGCGGCGCTGCGGGCATCTCCGTCGGTGAGGATTTCCTCGTGCTGCTCGTGGTAAGCGTCGAGTGCTTTTTGCCAGCGGATCTCGCTCATGCCCCAGTCGTCGTCGAGCTCGCCCAGGTCGCGAACGTGCTCGCGGGCGGCAAGGGTCACGCGGCGGAAGAGCGCGTTGCGCACCAACAGCGTGCAGCCGCGGCGGTCCGCCACGACCTCGTCGATGCCCTGCGGCGGCGTGGTGTCGAGGGCTGCCGGGTTGCCAGCGTTCTCCCACTCGTCCACCAGGCTCGAGTCGACCGAGCGCACCACAAAGCCCAGCCACGAGATAATGTCGCGCAGGCGCTCGTCGCGCTTCTCGATGGGTACGGTGCGGTCGAGCGAACGGTAGGCCTCTGCCAGGTAGCGCAGCAAAATACCCTCGGAGCGGGCGATGCCGAGCTTTTGAATGTAGCCCTTAAAATCGCTCGCGCTTTCCAGCATATCGCGCAGAACGCTCTTGGGAGAGAGCTGATAGTCGTTTGCCCAGGGTACTTCCTGGCAGTACTTGTCAAAAGCGGCGTCGAGCAAATTCTCGAGCGGCTTTTCGTACGTGACGTCTTGAATGCGCTCCAGACGCTCCTCATATTCGATGCCGTCGGCCTTCATCTCGGCCATAGCGCGATCGCGTGCTGCGCGCTCCTGTGCGCGCAGCACCTGCTTGGGATCCTCGAGCGTTGCCTCGACCATTGAGATTAAGTCCATGGTATAGGTCTCGCTCTCGGGATCGAGCAGCTCCAACGCGGCAAGCAAGAACGGCGAGAGCGGCTGATCGAGCGCGAAGTCCTCGGGCAGATCGACCGTCAGCGCATAGTCGATGTCTGGTGCGGCGTCAGCCGGGGCATCGGGTGCGGGCGGCACCTCGGCGCGCACGACGACGCCGGAATCGATGAGCGTGGCGAAGATTTCGTCGGCGCGAACCTCGAGCTTGGCCTTTTCCTCGGGCGTTTGCAGGCTTGTCTCGATGAGGTCGTGCACGCGGGCTCGCGCATCGCCGCCCTGCTCGACCACGCTAATCACCATGGAGTGCGTGATGCGCAGGCGCGGCTTGAGCGTTTCTGGCTGCGTCTCGATCAGGCGCTCAAAGGTCTGCTTATTCCAGGTGACAAAGCCCTCGGGTGCCTTCTTCTTTTTAATCTTACGGAGTTTTTTGGGGTCGTCGCCCGCTTTGGCCATAAGCTTGGCATTCTCGATCTCGTGCTCGGGTGCCTCGGCAATCACCATGCCCTCGGTATCGAAGCCCGAGCGGCCGGCGCGACCGGCAATCTGATGAAACTCGCGGGCGCGCAGACGACGCATCTTGTAGCCGTCGAACTTGGTGAGCGCGGTGAGTACCACGGTGTGGATGGGTACGTTGATGCCGACGCCGAGCGTATCGGTGCCGCAGATGACGGGCAACAGGCCCTGTTGTGCCAAGCGCTCGACCAGCAGACGATAGCGCGGCAACATGCCAGCATGGTGCACGCCGACGCCGCATCCGAGCAAGCGCTTAAGAATCTTGCCAAAGGCCGTGGAGAAGCTCGTGCCTTTGGCAGCTTCCTTAATGGCCTCGCGCTGCGCCTTGCTGGCGATGCCAAAATTGGCGAGCGACTGCGCCGTCGCAAGGGCGGCATCCTGGCTAAAGTGCACGATATAGAGCGGGGCCTCGCCACGGCGCATGGCGAGCTCGACGGTGCCCTCGAGGGAGGTCGTCACATAGTCGTAGCTCAGCGGAACAGGACGCGGGGCGTCGACAACCAAGTCGCAAGCAGCGCCGGTGTGCTCCTCGAGTGAGGCGGCGATGGCAGTGACATCGCCGAGCGTGGCGCTCATGAGCATAAACTGCGTGTGGGGCAGGGTGAGCAGCGGCACCTGCCAGGCCCAACCGCGGTCGGGGTCGGCAAAGTAGTGGAACTCATCCATGGCCACGCAGCCCACATCGGCGTCCTCACCCTCGCGCAGCGCATCGTTAGCAAGGATTTCGGCCGTGCAGCAGATGACGGGTGCCTTGGTGTTGATATGCGTGTCGCCGGTGATCATGCCGACGTTATCGCGGCCGAGCACCTGCACAAGGTCGAAGAACTTTTCGCTGACCAGGGCCTTGATGGGGGCCGTGTAATAACAACGCTTACCCTGCGCCATGCCCATAAAGAGCATACCCAGCGCGACGAGCGATTTACCCGATCCGGTCGGTGTGCCTAAGATGACGTGATCGCCGGCTGCCAGGTCCATGAGGGCCTCTTCTTGGTGATCCCACAGTTCAATACCGCGATCGCTCGTCCATTCAAAGAAACGCTCGAAGGCCTGGTCGGGCGTGAGCCATGGCTCGGGCTCACTGCCATCCTCGGGCTCCCACCAGGTGGGGGAGAGCGCGCCGAGCGAGCCAAACTCGGCTTCGGTTCCCGTGCCGCCCGAGAATGAGCTGGCGGCGCCGGCGCCGGAGACGGTGCTGGCGGCGGTATCTGTCGTGGTCTGTGCCATGTGTTTGCTTTCTCTCGCGATTGTCCGCCAACTATTATGGCGTAGCGGCGGCGCGGAGCGGCAGCGCGCGAGAAAATGCAGGAAATGGGCGTGCGGTGCTAGCGTTCCTGAGGCAGGCGCTTCTTGCCTTTCCGGGCACGGTTTCTAAAGTTCTCGACGGCCTCTTCCATGCCCAGGGGTACATAGGTGAGCTCATCGAGGTTATCGGGCAGGTAGCAGGCAAGGCTTTGCTCCTGCATGCGGCCCGCCGTGAGCTGTTCGTCGGTTGGCTGCGCACCGGGTGTGGCGCAAATGCCATAGACGACGGCGCCCATCTCGCGCGTGCGGCATTCATATTCGGTCTCGGGATGCTCGGGATGGTCGCGGCGTACGTCGTCACTTACCCAAAGCGTGTCGTAGCCGGCCGCGGCAAACTGCCCCAGGGCGTAGTCGCGCAATGGCTTGCTGTCGGTGCGCAGCGTGACGGTGGCGTCGGCTGCAAAGAGCGAGCGATAGAGCATTAGATGGTCGACATGGACGAGTCGTTTTTTGGCGTACTTGGCCTTGGGCTGCGGCGTGGGAAAGTTAATGGTGATGGCATTGAGCTCGCCTGCGGCAAACAGCTGCGGCAGCGATGCGGCGCCTCGGGGCAGGACGAGTGCGTTGGATAGCTCCTGCTCGCAGATTTTCTGTGCGGCATAGGCGATGCAGATGGGCTCCTGGTCCATGCCGATAAAGAGGGTGTTTGGCTCGTGGGCCGCGCGCTCTACAAGGTACGTTCCCTTGCCACAGCCAAGATCAAGGTGAAGGTGTTCGAAGGGCTTGCTGCCAGCTGGCGCACAGGCCTTGCGCCAATCTCCGGCATAGGCCTCGGGGTTCGTCTCAATCGCATCGGCGTAGCGCTCCAGGCGCTCCTCGAGCACAAAGTTCTTAGGCGTGCGAACGTGGACGGCTCCCATGAGGCTCCTTGGTCATAAGTATGGAACGCATAGCTGCACGTTCCGTCAATGGGTTGAAAAAGGGTGGGCGCAATGTGCCCGAAAGTTGCGGTGCGGCTCGGCGACGAGTCGTCAATGCCTACAGGCGCTTAAGAATCACATAGCGGTTGAGCTCGCCGCTGCGACCGTCGGCATGGAAACGCTCAAGCTCGCGCACGGGGACCTCGCCGCTCTTGTAGAACGTACGGACGCCGCGCACCAGGTCGGTGATCTGCTGATCATCAAAGTGATGGCAATAACGGTAGGCGTGACGGTCGTTTTGCCAGCCAATGAGGTGGTCGCCGGCTTCAAACTGCGCGGAATCGTAACCCTCAAACGGCGGGGTGAGCTCGGCGCGGGCTTCGGCGCGAACGGCCTTGCGCGCCATGCGCTCGTCGTTCATAAACTCCCAAAAACTGATGGCGATGATGCCACCCGGGCGCGTTTGGCGCACCAAGGCATCAAGTACGCGTACACGGTACTCGCACGACGGCACATGGTGCATAAAGCCAAAGCAGACCGAGATGTCGGCGAGCGGGGCGTCGAAAAGCACGTCGGGTGTCTCGGCGGGGTTGAGCTTCATAAGGGCGTCGAGTACGTCGAGTTCCTGGAAGTGCAGGTTGGGAATGCGCAGGGCGTGGCCGCGTGCATCGATGGCCAGGTCCTGGCACGAGTCGACACCATAGAACTCGAAGGGGCAGCTGGCGTCTGCCGAGGGGCTCGTGCCGTCCACGCCTTTGGCAGCCAGCGTGCCGCCGGCGGCAAAGTTCTCGAAGCGCATGTTGCCGCAGGCAAGGTCGAAGACGCGGACGGGATGCTCGATCGTGGCGACGTCGAGCTGTTCGAGCGCAATGTCCATGGTGCGCACCCAGCCGGGCCACGGGGCCTGACGCGTATCGGAAAAGGAGGCGGAGTGCTCGCGATAGAACGTGTTGTTGAGCTGGATGAGCGATGAGGCGAAATCGCGGTTCACGGCGCGGGACTCCCTCCGTTGGCGGTGCGGAATAAACAGTACGACCATACTACCGTTAACGCCGCAACGGGGACAACCAAGCTACGGGTCATTGCTTTGTTTGGACACATTTCCGCAGCTCATATGCACCCGCAACCGCCGGTTGTCAAAAATCTCACTAGAATAGGTGGCATGCTTTTGGCGGTGGCGGATAGATTTTTAACTGTGCAAGGCGCCTTAAGAACAAAAACGGTCCGGCGGCACGGCTGGCATCACATAGGAGGAACCATGAATGTAGAAACTGCGCAGCGGCTCGCCGACCTTCGTCGCAGCAAGGGTTTTAGCCAAGAAGGGTTGGCGCGAAAGCTGGGACTGTCGCGCCAGGCGGTCAGTAAATGGGAGCGTGCGGAGAGCTCGCCCGATACCGAGAACCTGATCTCGCTCGCAAAACTCTATGGCGTGAGTTTGGACGAGCTCCTCAATCCGAGTGACGAGATCGAGGACGATATCGAATTTGAGAACGAGGACCGCGCCCGTCAGCGCGAGGCCGAGGCCGCGGAGCGTGCCCGCACCCATGAGGCAGCGGCGCGCGCCACCGAGGCGGCAACACAGGCGAGTGATGCCGCGGCCAAGGCGGCGCAGGCGGCGAGTTGGAGCGCGCAGGCTGCCAATGCGGCGACGGCTCAGGTGACGGGTGCCGGTGCGACCAGCGTGACTCCGGTGAAGGGCCCGTTCCAGTCGTTCCCGTATTGGGCCGTGTGCTGGCTGCTGTTCTTTTTGCTGATGTTCCTGTTTGGTGCCGGCCCCTTTGCCGCGCTGATCTTCTTTACGATTCCCATCTATCACTGGGTGGCGCGTGCGCTCGATGGTGATTGGGCGCGCGGGGATATCCAGGTTGGTCCGGCGCCGGCGGTCGCTAGGACTAAGGGGGAGGACGTTTCCACAGCGGTTGACGCTGACATGGCTGCCGCGACCACCGCTGAGTCGAGCGCCAAAGAAGGTGATGAATGATGAAGCTTTCGCATGAATCCAAGGTACGCTTGGGTGTTGGCATCGGAGCGTTTGTGCTTATCATCGGGCTTGTCTTTGGTGCTTCGCAGCTATTGGCTCATTCCGATATGGTGCGTACGACCGGTATTCTATCTGGAGATTTGTCTGATTTTGACGATATGTTTGACGACGATGATCTCTTGGATAGCGGTAACTATTCCGCTCGGCCTCAGCAGCTTTCGAGCGAAACGTTTGATGCCGACGCGTTCCAATCGCTCGACTTGGACGTGACGTCGGGGACGGTCGAGGTTAAATGTGTCTCTGGCGGCCCGGTGCGTGTTATCGAAAGCGGTCGCGTTGCGAAGGAAACGTCTGCTTCTGATGCGGCTACCCGGAACCTTGCTGAGGTCAAGGGCTCTACGCTCAAGATCAGTCAGTTCGACTACGATGATAAGCGCGCGATTGACCGCACAATTACCATTGAGCTGCCGCGAGATGTTGCGGATAACCTGGTGGGCATTACGGCGAATGTAGGGTCGGGCGACCTGGCGGTTGCGGACATTGCGTGCCATGATCTGGTTATAACGTTGAATTCGGGAGACGTCGAGTTTACGGGTACCGTGACCGATACCCTGAATGCCGAGGTCGGTTCGGGCGATGTGACGTTCGAGCTCTACCAGGCCCCCGCGAAGTCGATGGACGTGAGCGTGGGCTCGGGCGATGTGGAGATGACGGTTCCGAACTCGACGGGCTTTAAGGCGAGCCTCACCTTGGGCAGCGGCGACTTCGAGAGCGATTTCCTTCCGCTTGGCTACGACGGCGAGACCGTTTTGAATCTTGAATTCGATAACGGCGATAAGTCTGCCACGTATCGTTTTGAGGTCGGTTCGGGCGACATGTCGTTTGATTCGGAGTAGTGAGGCAGACGAAAGCCTAGGCGAAGATATAGACGCGCTGTTTGATGAAGGCGCCGAAGCCGAGATTGGCTTCGGCGCCTTTGCCTTTACAATGGGGGCATGGAACAGATTATCTTGAACATACTCGAGGCTCTGCGTCGCGGCGAGACCGTGGACGACAAAGCGCTCGTCAAACTGATACATGCCGAGGCACGCCGTGAGGGTGCCGACAAGCGCGATCTGGCCAAGCGCCGTCTGCTGCCGTTCTACCAGCGGGTGAAGCGCGAGGAGCCGGCTCGTTGGACGGTATGGAATGTCGACGCCGAGCTAGAGCGTCAACTGCTGCAGGTGCTACGCATGAAGCCTCGTCGCACGGCTTCGGGCGTGGCGACCATTACCGTCATCACCAAGCCCTGGCCGTGCTCGGGCGATTGCCTGTTTTGCCCCAACGACCTGCGCATGCCTAAAAGCTATCTGCACGCCGAGCCGGCATGCGCCCGTGCGGAGCAAAACTGCTTCGACCCGTATCTGCAGGTGAGCGCTCGCCTGACCGCGCTTTCGCAGATGGGGCATGCAACCGACAAGATCGAGCTTATCGTTCTTGGCGGTACCTGGAGCGACTATCCGCAAGGGTACCAGGCATGGTTTATGTCGGAGCTCTTCCGTGCACTCAATGATGATGCGGTGGCGGGCGTGGCGGCAAATCCCATGTTGGCGCGTCCGGGCATCAGTCGTGCCGAGGCGGGACGCCTGCTCGACGATGCGCCCGCCGATGCCCTGCCGCCGGTGGTGGCGGGGCGTCGCGAGCGCTACCGGGCTGCCGGCATTGCGACAGACGAGGCCGAGCTCGCGAGCGGTGTTGCAGGAGAGCAGGAGCGCGTGGATGTTGCTGTGGGCGGCTACAACCGTGCGGTGCGTCGTCTGTACGGCCCTGGCACGCCGTGGGGCGAGGTTGCCGAGTGGCAGGCGGCAACGATGGAGGAACTTGAGCATCAGCAGCGCATCAACGAGACGGCGAAGCATCGCGTGGTGGGGCTCGTTATCGAGACACGCCCCGATGCCGTAACGCCGCAGGCCCTCACACTTATCCGTCGCTTGGGCTGCACCAAGATTCAGATGGGTATTCAGAGTCTTGACCAGCATCTACTCGATATCAACGAGCGCCGCATTTCGGTGGCGCAGATCGAGCGGGCGTTTTCGCTCGCGCGCCTGTTTGGCTTTAAGATCCACGCGCACTTTATGCTCAACTTGCTGGGCGCCACGCCTGATGGGGACAAGCGCGACTACGAGCGCTTTATGACCGAGGGCGCCTTTATGCCCGACGAGGTCAAGGTCTACCCGTGCGCGCTCATCGAGGGCTCGCGTCTGGTGGGCTGTTACGAGCGTGGCGAGTGGCGCCCCTATACCGAGGACGAGCTGCTCGATGTGTTGGCCGACGACATCGTGGTGACGCCGGCGTTCTGCCGCATCAGCCGCATGATCCGCGACTTTAGCTCCGATGACATCATGGTGGGCAACAAGAAACCCAACCTGCGCCAGCTCGTTGAGAACCGCCTGGCTGCTCGGGGTGACGGTGCGACGGTGCGTGAGATTCGCTATCGCGAGATCAGCACGGCGGGCGCCGACCTGGACGAGTTGACCCTTGACGAGGAAGTGGCGTACGAGACGCCGGTGACGCACGAGCGCTTTTTGCAGTGGGTGACACCGCAGGGCAAAATCGCGGGCTTTTTGCGCCTGTCGCTGCCCGACCGCGCGTTTGTTGCCGCGCATGCGGACGAGTTGCCGACGGTGTCGGACGAGGCGATGATTCGCGAGGTTCACGTGTATGGCATGGCGGCGCGCGTGGGCGATCAAGGCCAGGCGGCGCAGCATCACGGGTTGGGGCGTTTGCTCGTAGAGCGTGCGTGCGAGATTGCCCGGGATGCGGGTTATGCGCGTATCAACGTGATTAGCGCGATTGGCACACGTGAGTACTATCGTCATCTTGGATTTTATGACCATGGCCTTTATCTGCAAAAGGAGCTCTAGATGAACAAGCCGAGTGTTTCTGCCGGCGTCGTTGCCGGCGTTGCTCTGGGGGCCGCGGCGCTTGGCGCGGCCGCTGTCGCTGTCCGTGCTGCCTGTCTGCAGGTTGCGCGAACCCGCAATGGGTTGGCGCGTGTGAAACGCGTGCACGATGAGGGCGGCGACGAAGTCCGTGTATTGGTGCAGGGCGGCGTTTACCAAAGCGCAAGCTACGTTGGCGAGCGTTGGGCGGAGCCCGTCTTTGCGTACTATCGCGCGTTTGACGACGTGTTTGAGGCTGAGGACGCAATGCGTGATGCTTACGGGCATGGTATCGACCGTATGCTCATGCTGGGCGGCGGCGGGTTTGCCTATCCCAAGTTTGCACTGATGTCGCACGAGAGCTTGCGCATGGACGTCGTTGAGTACGATGCCGAGATTACGCGCCTGGCGCGCCGTTGGTTCTACCTGGACGAGCTGGAGCGCACGGTGGGCGATCGCCTGCGAGTGATTACCGCTGAGGCTCGCTCGTATCTGGGCGTGACGAGCGTGGGTCATCGTCGCTACGACGTGGTCGTGAGCGATTGCTTTGGCGGTGCCGAGCCCGTACGCGAGCTGGCGACGGTTGAGGCATTGCGTTTGGTGCGAGGCAGCCTGAACCCCGGGGGCATCTATGTTGCCAATATCGTGAGTGCGAACAGGGGGAGCGACGTGACGTTCCTGCGCGATTGCGTTGCCGCGGCACTCGAGGTATTCGCCCACGCCTGGGTGGTCCCATGCGGCGATGCGGAGTTCGGCGGCGAGGAGAACTACCTGCTCATCGCCAGCGACGGCGACTATGTCTTTGCCGAAGCTGTGCCCTTCGACACCGACTTCCTCGGCACCGTCCTTCACGACAAGTAAGTCTCTCCGTCCCAAAAAGACGGGTCTTAGGCGTGGTCGCTCCAGCTGCGGACACGCTGCTTCATGCCCTCTATGTCGAGCACGCCTTCGGCAAAGCCCTTGCGCACGAGCTCTTCGGGAACAAACTCGTCGTAGCGGTCAAAATAAGGCACCTCGCCGGGATAGACGAGCTCGATGGGATCGAAGTCCTTCTCGGCCTCGGCGGCGAGCACCTCAAAGAACGTCTCCTCGTCGGCCTTCATCTTAAACTGCATAAAGTACGGGCGTGATGGGTCGAGTCCGCGAAGGTCCAACTCCGCGGCACATTTAATCTTGAGCATGCGCTCGAGGGCCAAAAAGGCGTAGCTGCCCAGCCAGGGGAAGAGCACCCAGGTATCGCCGCCCAGGTTAATGAGCGGTTTAGTTCCCGCGCCCGAAATCTCGGCCGTATGACGAGCCTGCGCAAGGCGGGCCCGTGCGTTACCCATGAGGTACGGATACGCGGCGTGTTCGTTGAGCGCCTTGCGCATGCGCTCGAGTACGTGTGTATTGATGTCACCGGGACAGTCGCCAAAGTAGGCCGGCACCCGGCCCTTGACCTGCGTGGCAAAGACGGTATGACGCTTCCAGTCCACTTCCTCGACAATCCAGCAGTGTCCGGCGATGGCGATGCGCTCACCGGGCGGTGGCGGATTGACGATCGTGCCCAACTCGGCCGACTCGCTGCGAACGGTGAACTCCTCGTTTTCCTGGAACACGGCGTAAAACTTAAAGTTGTTAATGATGCGCTCGCCCGCGAGGCCCACAATGAGCCCACCGCCCTCGGTGACCTGGATGTGGTCGATCTTGATGAGGTGGCGCAGCAGTACGCGATAGTCATCGGCCGAGACGCGGTGGAAATAGCTGAGCGTGAGCACGCGCTGGGCAAGCTCTGCCGGCGTGAGTTCGCCGGTGCTGGCGAGGGTCGACATGGTCTGGTGATAGAGCAGGCTGTAGGGGAGTCGATCGAGCTCGGGCGGCTCGACCCACTTTTCCTCGCGATAGAGTTGTACGAGCGCGATGCCCTGGAGGAGCTTCCAAGGTATCGTTTCAGGCATCATCGTGCGCGGCTCGGGCTCTTCCTCGCGCATGACAAACCACATCTCGGGCGGAAGATCGCGGCGTCCCGTGCGCCCCATGCGCTGCAAAAAGGAGCTGACGGTAAACGGTGCATCGATCTGGAACGCGCGCTCCAGGCGACCGATATCAATGCCGAGCTCCAGCGTGGAGGTGGTGACGGTTGTCTGTGCCTGTTCCTCGTCGCGCATGAGCTCTTCTGCCGTCTCGCGTAGCGATGCCGAGAGGTTGCCGTGATGGATAAGGAAGCGGTCGGGCTCGTGCCGGCTCTCGCAGTAGCTACGCAGCATGGAGCATACGGCCTCTGCCTCCTCGCGCGAGTTGGCAAAGACCAAGCACTTTCGGCCGCGCGTGTGCTCAAAGATATATCCCATACCGGGGTCGGCGTTGTCTGGTGCTGTATCGGTGGGGTTGAGTAATGCCTGTTCGGGTGCTTGGGGGATGTCGACTTCGCCCTCGGGGGCCGAGGAAGCTTGGCGGTCCTTGGGAGCGGCCTTGCCCTGTGCCCGCTCACGACGTTGACGGCGCTCCTCTTGTGTGAGCTGTCCGCTGTGACGCATGTCTTGGGCGCCGGCGGGCAGTGCCGCGGATGCCGCCGCATCGATGCGCTCGCACGCAAGCACTTCGGCCTCTTGAGGACCTGTACCCATGAATCCCCGCTGCTGCGCCTGGGGGCCCGAGTTGTAGAAGTGCTCCATGGAGATGCGCCACACGCGACGCGGTTCCTCAAAACGGGGGATAACACAGTCGCGCCCCGTTCCCTGTGAGAGAAAAGCGCCCGTGCGCTCGGGGTCGCCGATGGTAGCCGAAAGGCCAATGCGGCGAGGCTGCACGCCGGCCATGCGCGAGAGTCGCTCGATAAGGCAGAGCGTTTGCCCGCCACGGTCGCCGCGCATGAGCGAGTGGACCTCATCGATGACCACGTAGCGCAGGTCGCAAAACATGCGCGGGATCGCCATGTGCTTATGGATTAAAAGCGCTTCGAGTGACTCGGGTGTAATCTGCAGGATGCCGCTCGGTTTTTTAATGAGCTTAGCCTTGTGCGACTGCGAGACATCGCCATGCCAGTGCCAGACAGGGATATCGGCCTCTTCGCAGAGGTCGTTGAGGCGGACGAACTGATCATTGATGAGCGCTTTGAGGGGGCCGATGTAGAGGGCGCCCACGCTCGCGGGCGGGTTCTCCCAAAACTCGGTCAGGATGGGAAAGAAGGCTGCCTCGGTTTTGCCGGAAGCTGTGGATGCCGTTAGGAGCACATTGTCTTGTGTGTTAAAGATGGCATCTGCCGCCGCAACCTGGATAGAGCGCAGACTCTCCCAATCGTGGGAGTAGATGAAGTCTTGGATAAACGGAGCATATCGGTCAAAGGCGTTCACGGGGCCTCCCCTCAAATACGAACCTCTCAATGCGGTTGGCAATGGTTTGCTGCATTGCTGTCTCAACGTTTGTGCAGATAAAAGCTACCAAAATAGACCTGTCCCTTTTTGGCAGGTTAGATGGTGAATTCGGCGAAGTTGCGGTCGCCGTCTGCGGTGCCGGTGTCGCCTGTTGCGGCTGCCGGTGCCAGCGCGTCGCCGCCGACGCTTTGCAGCAACTCGGCCACGTTTGCATCGGGGTTCTGGCACAGGATATCGAGCAGCTCGATAAAGTCACGGATGACCTCACGCGGCGTCAGGTGCGTATCGGCTCCCACGCGGCCAAACTCAATCTTGAGAAAGTCTACCAAGTCGTTCTCGGTAAGCGTGGGCGTCCAGCCAAAGTATCCGGCATGGATCTGCATGAGTTTTTCGATCAGCACCAGCAACTCCTCGTAGGTGAGTGGCTGCAGGCGGATGATGGGCGCGAGCATGTCCTTAAGGTCCTCGCGTGCAAAGCGGCCCTGAGCGAGTCGACTTCGCAGGGCCTCGTAGGAGAACACGCCACGGCGGTGGTCTTCGATGGAGGTTGGCGTGCCGCCCATGATCATGCCCAGGTACTGCGCCTTGCCCTGGAGCGTGTCGTTGTACATGGTCAGGATCTTCTCGTAGTTGTATTGGCGCGTGATGGCGTTGGGAATCTTATACAGATTCACGAGCTCGTCGATGAGCACCAGCATGCCCTTGTAGCCGCTGCAGACCAAAAAGCGCGCAATGAGCTTAACGTAGTCGTACCAGTCGTCATCGCTGATGATGGTCGAGGAGCCCAGCTCGGCGCGTGCCTCACTCTTGGTGCGGTACTCGCCGCGAATCCATTTGGTCACGCGGCTCATAGCTTCTTCGTCGCCCTCGGATACGGCCGCGCGGTAGCGGCGGAGCATGCGGGCGAAGTCGAAGCCGTGGACCATTTCCTCGAGTGGGGCCAGTTGGGCATTGACGGCAGACTCGTCGGCATCGGCACGCGAGGCGACCCAGCGATCCAGGATAAGGTTGAGCGCACCGCCCTCGGGGCGCGTTTTAGTCGATATGTTGCGGATGAGCTCACGGTAGGTGGCAAGGCCCTGTCCCTGGCCGCCCTGCAGGCGGCGCTCAGGGGATAGGTCGGCATCGGCGACGACGAATCCCTCGCCCATGGCGTGCGTGCGGATGGTCTGGAGCAAAAAGCTCTTGCCGGCGCCGTAACGACCGACCAGAAAGCGGAAGCTCGCGCCGCCGTCGGCGATGAGACTCAGATCGGTGAGCAGGGCGCGGATTTCGACCTCGCGCCCTACGGTGATGTAAGGAAGGCCGATGCGCGGGACAACGCCGCCCTTGAGCGAGTTGAGAATGACGGCGGCGACGCGCTTGGGCACACGGGGTGCTGCGGATGTGGTATCACTCATGGTCTAGGTATCCTCTCACGTCTGCTTCGTAGTCCTCGATAATCTGCGGTCCTGCCGCTCCAAACTCGATAACGGTGTCACCCACCAGGTCAAAGAGCGCCTCGTTGATGCTGTCGACGAGCATATCCTCGCTCTGGCCCGACCTCTCCACTGCCGATGTCGCTTGCGCTGCGTTTTGCTCGAGCAGTGCGCGCAAATACGCGGTTGCGGCAGGCGCGAGTTCGTTCGCGGCGTCAGCGGGCGCAGCAGCTGCGAACGCGGGCGTCGGTGCGAGCAGCGGTGCCACGACACCAAACTGTTCGGTGGATATGGTCGGCTCGTCGGCCTCGTCCTGCCGAATGGGTGCCTCGACCGGCTTGACAAACGCGTCTGCTGCGGGCTCGGCTTCCGGCTGCTCGGAGCCCTCCGTATCGACCTCTGTGGGCACATCGTCCTCGCGCTCCTCATCAATTAAAAGTGCCTCACGTGTTTGTGCGGCGGCGCTCCGAATGTGTCCCAGCTGACTCAGGTCGATATCGATCTTGACGGGCTGGTGCGCGGCGTCCCACGAAAGCCATGCCACGATCTCGTCGTCGATGATCTTGGCCAGATATTTGGGGACCTTCTCCTCCTTCAGGGGGTGGGTGGGGTCTAGGGCCAGGCGCAGGCGTTGGTCGCAGGCGCGCATCATCTCGCCAAGCTTGCTGCTCTTTTGCCTGCTGCCGTGAATCCGCATGCATTCCCAAAAACCGTTTTGGCAACGGTAGATATGGATGGGATCCAAGCGGTATTCGCAGTCTTCGTGGCGATTGGGCGCAAAGAACACGGCCGAGGCAAACATGGTATAGGGCATGGCCGTCTCCTCCCCAAACAAGCTCGCCACGATACCGGTCTTTCGGTGCGTGTCATAGTAGCGCGCCATACGGACATACACGGCGCATGCCACGTGGCGCAGGTCGCGATGGTGGCTGCGATCGAGCCGTGAGTTATTGAGGTTATACGTGGAGAGGGCGTTGATGGCGGCCATGAGTCGCTCCTCGCGAGCCTCGTCGGGCGGAAGGGGGAGCGTGGGCTCGGAGTTCTTGCGACGCGCGGGCGCCAGGTCCGACGGTGCTGGTGCAAGGTCTCGAGCCGAGCGCCGCAGCTCGATAAGGGCGTTGTCGAACATGACGGTTTTAGAATCACGAAGCAGCTTGGGGTCGAGTCCGTGGAACACGGCGTAGTCCTGCAGCCACACGCGTGCGAACCGGTCGATGCCGGGTTCAAAGGCGCGATAGGCATCCCAAAAGGCCTTGATTTTGTTAAAACCATCGAGTGGGTCATCTACGCCAATGCCGCAGATCAGCTCATAGAGATACAGAAAGGCAAAGGACGTAGACGTTTCCTCGACGGTTCCGCGGCGCACTTGGGTGCGCCAGGTAAAGTATCCGCGCAGCTGGCGATCGCTCATAGCGTTGTAGGTTGGGAAGTACGACTTGAACGTACCGTTATAGGGGCAATCGTCCTCAAAATCGGCCATCAGCAGGCCTTGGCGGTAGAAAAGCTCGGCTTCCGAAAGCCAACGACCCGCGCCGCCTTTGGGGTTTTCTTGCCAACGCGATATCTCACGCATCTTGCGGTATTGGTCGGGGAGGAAGTTCTGCATCTGTCGGCCGGTCTTGAGAATCGGCTCGTCTGCGTAGACCTCATGTGAGAAACGGGCGGACTGATGGGTCCGGGCCTCGGCCATAATGCGCTCGATGAGCATCTTGATGTCCTGGTCGGCCACCGTTTCTCCTCTCCTAACGCAGCTTCGGTGACCTCATATCATAGCACAGCATCAAACAGGTGTTCGAGATACCGCTACGTAGATAGATTTAGAACAGGAGGGCGTAGATGACGGCTATGACAACGGAGGGGAGCATATTGGCCGTGCGGAAGGTCTGAGGACGGATGAGGTTGACGCCGACGCAGAAGATGAGTATAGAGCCCACGAGCGATAGACTGTCGAGGGCGGCGGCGGTCATGATGGGGGAGAGCGCGCCGGCAAACAGCGTAATCGTTCCCTGGAATACGGCAACGGGCAGGGCGGAGAAGATGCAGCCGCGGCCGAGCGAAGCCGTCATGGTGCAGACGATGATGCAGTCCAACGCGCCCTTGAGGGCAAGCGTGGACCAGTCGCCGAGCAAGCCGTCTTGGATTGATCCCACGATAGCCATGGCACCGATGCAGACGGTCAGCGATGTCGAGACAAAGGCATTGGTGAACTCGTTGTCTCCCTCGCTGCCGGTTTTGCGCTTGAGCCATTCGCCCAGGTTTTCGATGCCGGCTTCCAGGTTAACGGCCTCGCCGATGAGCGAGCCGAGGGCAAACGAGACGATGAGCATGGTGGTGCCGGTGGTCTCCAGCGCTTTCCCGTCAATGACGAGCATCTTTTGCATGGTGCCGCCCAGTCCGATAAACAAAACGCACAGCCCCGACGCCTTCATGAGCGTGTCTTGGATGCGGGGTGTGATAAAGCGTCCGCCTATAAGGCCCAGCAGTCCGCCCGCAATCAAAAGTGCGACGTTGATGACCGTTCCCAAACCCGGCATGAACCCTCCCATATTGATGCCAACCTGGCAATCGTAGCAGAACGGGCTGCAGGGTGCGTCATGCCTCATCCTATACGTTATATAAGTGGTATTAACGACGGCATTTGGTGCCCAAGCCTCAGCCTCCCATCACGACATAGGGGCTGTAATCGAAGCACAGCGTCATGAGTCGCTGCGGGGACTCAATGGCCGCGGCGATGATATCGGCATCTCGAGCTCGGTCAAATCCCACGAGCTCAATTTGATACGAGACGTCTTCCATTTTATGGAGTATCCGGTTATTCAGGAGGTTCTCACCGTCGAATTCCTCGGTTTTGCCTCCGTCCGAGGTTACGGCATACAGGTGCAGTTTTGCGGTGGTCGCAGGGTCGGCGACCGTGAGGTTGTCGATTTGGTTGGCCGTGCCCTTTGCCCCAAGCAAGGTGAGCAAGGTGGGGGCTACGACCTCGCCCGATGGCAGAAAAACAACTTCGACGGTTTTAGGGAATGCGATAATGGCCGCTTTGCGGACGGGCTTATCGGCAGCGGTGACCTCAATGCTCGCGGCGTCGACGGTTTCCGTGCGGTCGAGCGCGACCATCATGCAACAATTGCCCTCGTCGATGTCTGCCGGCATGGGACACCCCAAGTTTTCGCCAGCTTGCGTGCCGCCCACTGCGGCGGCTGTTTCGCTTGGCTCGCTGAAAGTGGCTGAAGGACCGCTCGATGGCGGTGTTATGCCGCCTGGTGCGCCATTGTCCCCAGGCGCTATTTCACCGCTGCTCTCGCTGGAGTCGCTTGCGATGTCACCTGTCGAGGGGGCGAGTCCGACCGCTCCTACTCCGCTCCATTCCATCTCGAGGAGCGCCGGATCGACAAGGACGTGATGCACATCTTGCGTTTCGGTACTGATATCGACAGGACCGGGATCTGCCCCTCGCGTCAGGCTGAGCGATCCGGTCCGCTGTTTGCCCCGAATCTCCTGGCTTTCTGTGCCGCTCGCGTAGAGCATCAGAGGGATCTCGCCATTCGCTGTGGCGTCGGTGCCCGCCTTGGTCATTTTCAGCGATACGGTGAATGAGATAGCGGGCTGCGTGCCATCGGCGCTCGAGGGGACGCAGCCCAGGCATACACCCCCTCCGTTTTCGAAAAACGTGCTGTCGAAGGCGACTGTTGCCCCGTCCGCCGAGTCATCGGACAGGGTGATGTCGAGACACAGTTTCACGTCGCAGGAATCGCCATCGGCATCAGTTGCAGCTGCGCGCCATGTGCAGATAACGCATCCCGTTAGGGGACCGTCCGCTGTGCTTGAGCGCTCGGTATCCACGACTATCGAGCTGTTCGTGCAGCGACGGAGGCACCCCGAGGTCGAAATGCTTGCCTGCGCAAGCGAGAAGCGTTGGCGCGCGATGGTGCTCATCTGGTTTGTGGCGAGACAGTTGACGGCAGGTAAGGGGACGTCCGCGGCGGGTGTCGCTAGAGCGGCGACGGGCATGCCGGTGGCAAGCGCACTGCAGAGCGCGGCAACGGGCAAAAGGTTCTTTGATGCCATGGGTTCTCCTTACCTGTTCTGGACGGTCTCGATTTTCGCGGCTACTGGCTGCGTTTCATGCGCAGGCCAAGGCCGATGGCGCTTACGCCTGCCGCGGCGACTCCTGCTGCCAGGAGCTGTCGCGTGTCGCCCGTTTGCGCGAGGGGCTCATGTTGGCCACTGCGTTCGAGCTCCGATAGATCGACAGTCACTTGCGTGGCAGCCTGCGCTTGCTCTTGTTGGGCAAAGGCGGCGATCGGGGCAAACGTTACAACGCCGATGATGACGGCAAGGACAATCGCCTTAGGCCGTGTGCGCACCGGGCTCGACCGTCCACGTAATGCTTGCGACCTGGTCGCCCTCGCCAGTCACATGGAAGATGTCTCGCGTGACGCGGGCGACATTGCCGCTCGTCTTGAGCTTAATCTTGTCCGTACCATTGGCGATGCCCTGGTAGCCCATGTCGAAGGATGCATTTTTGGAAAGGTCGAGGCCCGCTTCCTGCGTCGCGGCGTGAGCGTCTTGGAGTGCCTTGTCCGGACCAACCTTAAAATCGATGGAGTTCTGGGCGGTTCCCGTCTTGGCGTCGGCGACGATGCTCCAGGAGTTCTTGGCGCCGATCTTCATGTTGGCAACGTGGATGCCATAGGCCGAAAGATTGTCGATGGTGGTTGTATTCTCGGAAGGGCCCTGAAGCGTGCCATCGGCCTTGGCGACAAATGGGATGACGGTCGGGGCTTTGAACTTGATGTTGTCGATTTGGGTCCTGATAGTCACGTTGGTGGTTCCAGTGCGTCCCTCCGCCAGGGCGGGGGTCGGCGCGGCACCCATTGAAAGTGCAAGCATCAGCCCCACGCCCACGACGAGCGCCCTGGTCCCGCTCAAGTTCCCGGTGATGTCCATAATCGTTCCTTTCTATTCGTCACGGACCGTTTCCGTGATGGTCAGACGAAAGCGGCGTGGGTGCGCGTTTTCGCAACGGGTGGCAGATCTAGTCTTCGGGCTGCGCAACCCGCACCTTGATGCGCGTGGGATTGCCATGGGCGTCGTAGGTCTTGGCGTCGAGCGCTTGAATCTCGATATACGCCTCACCTTCTTTGATGTCGCCTGCGGGGCAGGTCTCAACGGTCTTGCCGGTCTCGACCACGCCCGATTCATAGATGGTCTCGTCGTTTTGGATCACGCGGAAACGCTGGGGAAACTTGTTATCCTGGACGTTTTGCACGTTGACGCGCAGCTTGCCGCCTTTTTGTAGCTGGGCGACCGGTGCGACCGAGATCGTCATCATGTTGTCGCGGACGATGGCATCGAGCTCGTCCTGGATTTCCTGGCGCGACTTACCCTCCGCCGCTGTGACCGAGGCACCTGTCTCGGCGACAGGCTTTGACTGCCAGGCGTAAAGGCCGACGGCGATAAGGGCGCAGGCGATGGCCAGGCAGACAACGCCGAGCCTTTTTCGATGTTTTGACCCTAGGGGGCTCGACTGCTTCCTTGCGCTCATGCGGCATCCTTAGTGGTATAGACGCGCGCGAACGTGGACGGATCGGCACCAAAGAGCATGTGGAGCATGAGGCGTCGCGAGTAGATGAGCTCGTCGAAGTTTGGGTCGAGTTTGATGTCGTGGATGTGGGCGATGTGGTGAGCGAGTGCCGAAAACGATTCGGGATCGCAAATCACGTCGGTGGTGACGTGATAGACAGCCGCATCGGGAAATGCCTCCTCGTCGAAGGGCAGAAGATACGGGTCGTCGCCAACTTCGATAGCGACGCCGTACTGGGGCCAGTAATATGCCATGGGAACCTCCCTGTTTTTGGGCCAAACCTTCCATTGGCTTTGGCTGTCGATGCCGACCGTATCAGCCGTAACTTGACCAATTTCTGACCAAATGCTTGACGGATTTACATCGCCGCAGGTGAGAGAGGGTAAAAAATATCTCAACTTTTTTCGGGCGCCAATTGCATGCGTGGCAGCGATGGGAAGGAGCGCGTTAAATAGAGCGCCTGCCGAGAAAACGCTGCCGCTCGCCGAATTGCGCAAACGTAAAATTCGCCAATTATGGAGACGGTCTCAGTCACGTCGACGAAACGATGCGGTAACATCTCCCTGCAAACACTGTAGTTAACTAAAGGGGGAGTTCGCGTGTCTGCAGCCATCAAACCCTTCGGCGACGAGTTCGAAGAATATGGTCGCGATGAATCTCGCACATCGGGCGAGGCGTCGAGCATCTCGTTTCCGACAACGGAGGACGAAGTCCGCGCCATTCTGCGAAAGCTCCATGCCGAGCATGTTCCGATAACGGTCCAGGGTGCTCGGACCGGTCTGGCTGCCGGCGCCGTGCCCCACGGCGGCCACATCCTCAACACTTCTCGTATGAATCGCTACCTGGGTCTTCGCCGCGACGAGCGAGGCCGTTTTCTGCTGCGCGTGGAGCCGGGCGTCGTGCTTTCGGAGTTGCGCAAGCAGCTGGGTAAGAAGGCATTGCCGACCGCTGACTGGGATCAGGTATCGCTTGAGGCCTATGAGGAGTTCCAGGCAGCTCCTGAGCAGTTCTTTCCCACCGATCCCACCGAGGCATCTGCCTGCCTGGGCGGCATGGCGGCGTGCAATGCCTCTGGTGCCCGCAGTTACGCCTACGGCCCCATGCGCCCACACGTTACGGGGCTTCACGTGGCACTGGCGGACGGCGACCTGCTTGAGCTTCATCGAGGTCAGGCGCACGCTGACGCACGCCACTTGTCGCTCGTGACAGCGGAAGGCCGCGCGCTCGAGCTGGATCTTCCCGGCTATACCATGCCCAAGACCAAAAACGCGTCGGGTTATTTCGTTGCGGACGATATGGACACCATCGACCTCTTTATCGGTGCGTGCGGCACACTCGGCGTCATTACCGAGCTCGAGATCGCCCTGCAGGCGGCACCTTCGGTCGTATGGGGCGTGAGCTGCTTTTTCGACAGCGAGGACAAGGCAGTGTCCTTTACCGATTCCGTGCGCCCCGTGCTGTCCCATGCCGCCGCTATTGAGTATTTCGATGCCGGCGCCTTGGATATCCTTCGCCGCCAGCGCGAGCAGTCGACCGCGTTTGCCTCGCTGCCGGCACTCGACGATGAGGCAAAGGTCTGTATTTACGTGGAACTCGACTGCGACGACGAGGCTCAAGCGACTGAGGAGCTGTACCACCTGGGATGGGTTTTGGAGCTTGCGGGCGGCCGCGATGACGCGACCTGGGTTGCGCGCACCGAGGTCGATCGCGAATGCCAGCGGTTCTTCCGCCACGCCGTCCCCGAGAGTGTCAACATGCTCATCGATGAGCGTCGCCGCACCGACCCCACCATTACCAAACTGGGGTCGGATATGTCGGTACCCAACGCGCGCCTGGCCGATGTCGTTGCCTTCTATCGCCGCACGCTGGCCGAAAGCGGGCTTGAGTCTGCCGCCTGGGGACATATCGGCAACAACCATCTGCATGTGAATATCCTGCCGCGCGATGCGCAGGACTACCGTCGCGGTGGTGAGCTGTTTGCCCGGTGGGCTGCGGAGGTAACGGCTATGGGCGGCGCCGTCTCTGCCGAGCACGGCGTCGGCAAGATCAAAGCGGGCTTTTTGGAGACGATGTACGGCCACGAGGCCATGGTCGAATCGGCTCGACTCAAGCTGCAGCTCGATCCTGCCGGGCAGCTGGGTCGTGGCAACCTATTTTCGGAGAAGCTCTTGGATGAACTCGTCCAGAAAGGGGGCGCGTGAAGATGAGCGATTTCCATATGGTGGTGTGCGTCAAGGCGGTACCGGGAAGCACCGAGGTCAAGATGGACCCCAAAACCAATACCATCGTGCGTGATGGCAAGCAGGCGGTCATTAATCCCTTCGATGCAAGTGCCCTCGAATGCGCGCTGGCGCTCAAGGACGACTTTATCGGCTTTGGCATGGATGTGCGCGTGACGGTGGTGTCGATGGGTATCCCTGCAACCGAATCGCTGCTGCGCGACTGCATTGCCCGCGGCGCCGATGATGCGCTGCTACTGACCGATCGCGCCTTTGCGGGCGCGGACACGTTGGCGACCACCTATGCCCTCAAATGCGGTATCGAGGCGCTCGACGAGGACTTCGACCTGCTCATCTGCGGCAAGATGGCGGTAGATGGCGATACCGCCCAGATTGGCCCCGAGCTGGCCGGCGCCTTCGAGATTCCCTGCGTGACCGATGTGAGCTGCGTGCAGAGCGCAGGTTTTACGACGTGCGGTGCGCTTTCGCTCGTTCACGGTTGCGATGCCGGCGAGGAGACGGTCTATCTGGAGATGCCGTGCGCGATGACGACCGCCAAGGAGATCGGCCAGCTGCGCATGCCGAGCATCGCCGGCATTCGCGCGGCCGAAGATGCGGATGTGCGGGTGGTCTGTGCTGCCGATGTACATGCTGACCCTTCGCGTTGCGGCCTTACCGGATCGCCGACGCAGGTCGTGCGCTCATTTGTGCCCGACCGCGACCAAACGTGCGAGGCCATCGAGGGCACGCCGGTCGAGCAGGCGGCAAAGATTGCCAAGATTATCGAGGGGATGGCATAGATGAGCGGACTGATAATCGATAGCGAGGCGTGCGTTGGCTGTGGCCGCTGCGTTCGCGCCTGTGCCTCGGGTGGCATTGTGATGGAGGGCGAGCGCCCCAACCGCTGCGCCCATGTGACCGACGGCTGTATCTTGTGCGGCGGGTGCGTCGACGCCTGCCCCGTCAATGCCATTTCGATCGAGCGCGACGAGGCCGCCGGCGCGGTTGACCTCGATGCGTATCGAGACATATGGGTATTCGTTCAGACCGACGATCACGATGTCGTGGCTCCGGTGGCCTACGAGCTCATGGGTAAGGGGCGCGAGCTTGCCGATGCTCGCGGTTGCCGTCTGGTGGCATTGGCCGGCATGGGCCCCGAGGGCTCGCTTGAGGACCTGGAGCATCTGGTCTGCGCCGGTGCCGACGAGGTCGTGGTCTGCCGCGACGAGCGACTGCGCCAAAACGATGCGGAGATCTATGCTCGTCTCATCTGCGATTTGGTGGCCGAGCGCAGACCCGAGGCCATTCTGTACGGCGCAACCGCCTTTGGTCGTGAGCTGGCGCCCGGTGTGGCCGTACGCTTGCAGACGGGCCTTACGGCCGACTGTACGGTGCTTTCGATGGATACGGAGACGGGTCTACTGCAGCAGACCCGCCCGGCGTTTGGCGGCAACTTGATGGCCACCATTATCTGCCCCAATCATCGGCCGCAGATGGCAACGGTGCGCCCCGGCATCTTTGGGGCACCCAAGTTTGATTACAGCCGCTCTGGCACGATTACCCAGGTATCGCTTGCGAATGATGTTAAGGCCCGTGTCGAGATCTCGATTCCCGCCGAGGAGTGGGGGCAGCAGGCATCAATTGCCGATGCCGAGCGCCTGGTCGTGGTGGGCCGCGGCATCGGCTCCAAGAAGAATCTGCCCCTGATGCGAAAACTCGCCGATGCCTTGGGTGCCGAGCTTGGTTGCACGCGTCCCGTTGTGGAGGCAGGCTGGTTGGAGTATCGCCACCAGATTGGCCAGACCGGCGTGTCGGTTTCGCCCAAGCTCCTTGTGAGTATCGGCGTTTCGGGCGCTATCCAGCATCTTGCCGGCATCGGCGGCGCGGAGTGCATCATCGCTGTCAACGAGGACCCGGATGCCCCCATCTTCGGCGCTGCGCAGTACAAAGTTGTCGGTGACGCCGTCGAAGTTGTCGAGGAGCTTCTGGCCCAGCTCGAGCGCTAGGCGCTGGCCAGCCAGGCTCGCATCTCTTTCTTTAGGCGTTCCCAGGTCGCTTGCGTGGCGGGGTCGGTAAAGGGCCGCACGATACCAAAAGGTGCGTCGAGCAGGCGGTAGATATCGCCCTGCTTGCGCGTCAGCGCGCGGCTTGCCGGATAGACGAGCTCAAACATAAAGCAGATAAGCCCCACCAAGTAGTCCGCGGGCTCATCGCGCTCATCGCGCGTGACGCAGCGGTGCTCGTCAAAGGCAGCCAGCGTCGGTGCCGAGAAGTGGCTGGCAAGAAACACGTCCTCATCCACTTTGAGGATGGTGTCGACGGTGCTGTCGGCGATGGTGCGCATAATGTCGACCTTGTCGCCATCGCGCACAATATCGCAGAAGCGCCGCGTGCGCTCGTCGAGCTGCGCGGGTAGACGGAAATCGCTGTGATAGGCAATGCTTGCGCGAATCAACTCGTCTTCTACCGGATCGTCGATAAAGTCGCGGATACTTGTTGTCGCGGGCGCGTCTGCAGGGTTTTCGCCAAAGAGAACCTCGACGCCCAACGCCGCATGGCTCATGCTCTCGGCATCCTTAAACGTGTCCCAGCGTCGCAGCTGCTCAAAGCGACCCATATCGTGCAGCAGGCCGCAAAGCCACGCTAGGTCAATGTCCTGAGGTGACCAGCCCTGTTCGCGTGCCACGGCATCGCATGCCTCGGCAACGTGGTACGTATGCTCGATTTTGAGCGCGATACGCGGATTGGCGGCATCGTAGGCATCGGTGTAGGTCTTGAAGGCCGCGGCAGCCCGCGTTCGATCGATAGCTGTCATAATGACTTCCTAAAAAGTTGTGTCTTTCTGTGTCTTTCGATCCGGTGGCAATTGTAGGTGAACTCGGTTGCCATCGGGCGATGGTTCTGCCGCGTCGTTGAATGCGGCTCGGAAATCTTGTCGGGACGAGGAACGTTATGGTGCTCAAAATCGTTAAAACCGTCTGGCCGGTGATGCTTACCTATGTTGCGATAGCCGCGCCGTGCGGAATGATTATGGCGCAGACGGGAATGGAACCCTGGATGGTTTTTGCCCTGAGCAGCACGTTCGTGACGGGCAGCGGGCAGTTTATGGTCTGCAACCTGTGGCTGGCAGGTGTGCCTGCGGCATCGATTGTCGCAAGTGTGGCCGCAATCTCCTCGCGCTTTGCGCTTTACTCGGCATCGATCGCACCGCATTTGAGGGGTGCTTCGAAGCGTCAGACGCTGGCTGTTGCCGCGACACTTACCGAGGAGGCATACGGCATTTCGCTTGCCAAGTTGGTTAAAGGGGAGGATTGGGGTCCGCTCGAGTCCTTTGTGCTCAACGTGATCCTCATCGCAACATGGGGCGTTTCGTGTACGACGGGCGCCATCGTCGGCGCCGTTGTTGATGTTCCCACCGCTATTGCGGGTTTTGTCTGCACATCGCTCTTTATCTGCCTACTCTTTTCGCAGCGACTGTCGCGCGGCAATGTCGTAGCTGCCGGTTTGGCTGCGGTGTCCGTCGCCATATGCAAGTTCTTGGGGTGGACGAATATCGCCGTGCCGGCAAGTGTGCTCGTCGGCGTTGTCACGGCACTCGCGTGCGATGTCCTCGCCGAGGGAAGGGGCGCTCGCGATGCCCGTTAATGAGTTTTTGGTTCTATGGCTGTCGTCATGGGCGGCCATCGCGTTTTTCCGCATTGCCCCGGCGTTTGCCTTGCGCGGGAGAACGCTGTCGCCCCGCGTTACCGAGGCCTTGGGTTATATTCCGCCTGCCGCCTTTGCGGCGCTGGTCGCCAACGATTTGATAAGCCCTGGCGCTTTCGACGCCGGCTTGTGGCAGGGCTTGATTCCCTGGATTGCGGCCGCCGGCGTCGTGGCGGTGGCAATCAAGACAAAGTCGATGTTGTGGTGCTGCGTCTCGGGCATCGTGTTCTATATCGTTTTGAGCTTCATATAAGAGCGGAGCACGTTTAGCGTCCCGGCACACGTATCGAATTTCTCACCGAGCCGGTCTGCTTCTTCTGGTACCATGGTCAAACTTTACTGTAGCAAAGTATGACGTGGGCTTTTGTTCTGCGTCAGCGGAAATGGGGGTTTCATGGCACAGGAAGCGACCGCCAACGAGCAAAAGAAATTCAAAGTCCCGCGTATCCCGGGTGACATCATGATCTACCCGATGATCGTTGGCCTTTTGCTCAATACCTTCTGCCCGCAGGTCTTTGAGATCGGCGGCTTCTTTACCGCCGCCTGCCGCGGTGGTTCCAACACCATCGTTGCCGCGATCCTGCTGTTTGTGGGTGCCGGCATCAGCTTTAAGTCCACGCCGGGCGCCATCAAGACCGGCATCGTTGTGCTGATTCCTAAGCTTGTTGTTGCGGCTGCCCTTGGCTTGGGTGTGGCATATTTCTTTAACGACAACTTCCTAGGTCTGAGCTCCGTGTCTATCATCGGCGGCATTACGTTTTGCAACATGGCGCTCTACACCGGCATCATGGGCGAGTTCGGCGACGAGTCCGAGCAAGGCGCCGTCGGTATCCTGTTCTTTACGGCCGGCCCCGCCGTCACGATGATCATCCTCGGTGTCTCGGGTCTCGCCAACATCCCCGTCGGCACCATCATCGGATCCATCCTGCCGCTTGTTATCGGCATGGTTCTGGGCAACTTGTTCCCGTTCATCAAGAACCTGCTGGTTCCCGGCGCCAATCCTGCGATTGCCGTTATCGGTTTTCAGCTCGGTGCGTCCATGAGTCTTTCGAGCTTTATCACCGGCGGCATTTCGGGCATCCTGCTGGGCCTCATCACGCTCTTTATCGTCGGTCCCATTACCTTTGCCTTCGAGCGCCTGTGCGGTGGTAACGGCAAGGCGGCCGTTGCCTGCTCCACTATCGCCGGCACGGCTATGACCACGCCGGTCGCCCTCGCCGAGGTCGCTCCGCGCTATGCCGAGCTTGCGCCCACCGCGTATGCGCAGATCGCCACCGCCGTCATCATCACGGCAATCATGGCCCCGATTCTGACCGGCTGGGTCGACAAGAAGTTTTGCCAGGGCAAGGAGGATCTGTCGCCTGCCGGTGTCGAGGCCATCGAGGAGGCCGTCGCGACCGACATCGATGGCGAATAGCAATCGCTACCCATCAATGATGCCGGAGTGCAATTCGCGCCGTTTGAGCGCCCGAACGATGACTGTTTTGCAGTGACGTTCGGGCGCTCTGCTATGATTCCCCTTACCCCTGCGGGTAGGGGGTGTTTGTTGCCCAGACCAGAATCGGGCGATTCTGACCACTTGAATATTGAATGGATGGCGTCTAGTGGTTAAGGCACTCAAAATTGAGATATTCCTGCTATGCATGATTGTTCTTATCGGGCTTGCCGCACGAAGCCGCCGCTCCTTGTTCTCGAGCACCCAGCAGCTTCTGTTTAGCATGCTGGGCTACACGTCTGCAGCCTACATTTTCTTCGATATGATCTGGACGCTCTCGGACGGCGTGAGCACTCCTGTAGGCATCACGGCCAACTGGATTTCCAACGCGGTCTCGTTTTCGCTGTTCGCCATCGCGTGCCTCATTTGGTTTTTCTATTCCGAGACAGTGCAGGGCTCACGCCTTTTGACCGCGCGCTATAGGGTGGCGCTCGTGACGTTGCCAACCGTATTGGTGGTCGTGCTGGCATTTACCAGCTACTGGACGCACACTATGTTCTATATCGATGCACAGGGCGTATATCGTCGCGGAGCGCTTTATATGATTCAGCCTATCGTTAGCTACTGCTACATCATATATACGTCTTTGCATGCCTTTATTCAGACTCGAAAAGTCGAAAGTCTGCAAAAGAAGGCCATTTATCGCACCCTCGCCTTTTTTGCGGTTCCCGCTCTGGTGGGCGGTACCTTCCAGGTTTTGTTTTCGGTACCGGGCCTTTGTGTCGGTATAACGCTGAGCATCCTGCTGCTCTACATCATCTACCAGGAGCAGCTGATCTCGACCGACCCGTTGACTGGCCTCAACAATCGCAACCGTTTTGAGACCTATATGCTGTCGCTCTTTTCAAATGTGGATCAGGCCGAAGATGTATATCTGCTTATGATGGACGCTGACGGCTTTAAGCAGATTAACGACCGGTATGGACATGTTGAGGGCGATCATGCCCTCCAGGTCATATCTGCTACGCTCAAAGAGGTCTGCTCGGCGTCTGGTGGCTTTATCGCACGTTATGGCGGCGATGAGTTTGTGGTGCTTCAAAAGGCGACGGCGGAGCAGGACATCATGTGTCTGTGCGCGGCAATCAGCGACGAGCTCGCGCGCGCCGAGGTCCCGTATCTGTTGCGGATGTCCATCGGCTACGCACGGGTTGGTGATGGCGTCGATACCTGGCAAGACTTGCTTCGCGCTGCCGACGCGGAGCTTTACCGCGTAAAGCGCGAGAAGAAGAAAGCCGGCGTCCAGATACGCTAGAAAAAAAGGGCGAACGCTGGCGTGCGTTGCGGCCCTCAGCTCACCGATGTACTCCATTAAGCTAAAGCATGTGAATCTCCTCTACTAAATAAGGGCGGTTCGCTAGGCTTTTTTGGGTTTGTTGACGATGATGATGCCGCCGCAGACCAACAGCAGGGCAACAAGTACGGTAACGGGGCTCGTGCCAGCGCCCTCGCCGAGCAGCAGTGCGCTCAACAGCACGCCAAAGACCGGGTTCATAAAGCCAAAGACCGAAACGCGGCTGACGGGGTTGACGGCGAGCAGGCGGGACCACAGCGAGTACGCGACGGCGGAAATGAGCGCCATATAAATGATGAGCGCGATGGCGGGGGCGATTTCGGTGGGGGAAAACGTGCCGCCCATCAAAAACCCGATGGCGGTAAGGACCACGCCACCGACTAAAAACTGCCAGCCGGCGAGCAAGACGCCGTCATGCTCGCGCGAGAAGATGCCAATGAGGCAGGTCGACAGGGCGCCCGCAACAGTGGAAGCCAAGATAAATCCCTCGCCGTCGAGCGTAAAGCCAAAGGTGCCATCCGCGCCCGAAAGGTTGACGAGCGCGACGCCTGCAAAGCCCAGCACACAGCCAAGCACCTTGGGCGTATTGAGCCTCTCGGTGTGAAATGCCAAGGCGGCAAAGAGAATTGCGAGGAAGTTGGCGCTGGCCTCGATGATGGAACTCGACATGGCGCTGGCGCGCGAGAGTCCTAGGTAGAAAAAGAAGTACTGCCCGATAGTCTGGAAGAGTGACAAGACAAAGATGGGCTTGATGTCACGAGCCTGCGGAATGAGGGGGCGGCGTTGGGCCGCACTCATCCCAACGATAACCAGGGCGCCGGCAAGCGTGAAGCGCAAGCCCGCAAAGAGCAGCTGTGAGGCGCTATCGTGCGCGGGGATGCCAAAGAGCCCGTAACCGATCTTGATGCAGGGGAAAGCCGACCCCCAGAGCGCACAGCAGACGAGGCAGCCCAGGATGAGCCCGGGTAGGGTGGCGAGATACGGCTTGCGGCTTTCCATGATGTCCTTCCTGTATGCGCGAAGCAAAAAAGAACCCGCCACCGGGTGTGCCGGTGGCGGGTGTTGTTACCCGAGGGGATTGTACCCGATGGGACGCATTAAGCGAAGTAGGCCACGCCGCTCTCAAAGATCGGCATGAACTTATCGCCGGGGACATGCTCGGGCACGTTGCGGTACAGGTTGTCGCCACGACGCTCGGCATGGCCCATCTTGCCCAGGACGCGGCCGTCGGGGCTCGTGATGCCCTCGATGGCGAGTGCGGAGCCGTTGGGGTTGACGGAAAGGTCCATGCTGGGCTTGCCGTCCTCGCCCACGTACTGCGTGGCGACCTGGCCGTTGGCGATGAGCTGGGCGAGCACCTCGTCGCTGGCGACAAAGCGGCCCTCGCCGTGGCTGATGGCGACGGTGTAGGGGTCGTCCAGGCTGCACTGCGATAGCCACGGGGACAGGTTGGACGAGATGCGGGTGCGCACCAGACGGCTCTGATGGCGACCGATGGTGTTGAACGTCAGCGTGGGCGCATCGGGCGTGGCGTCGACGATGTCGCCGTAGGGCACCAGACCGAGCTTGATCAGGGCCTGGAAGCCGTTGCAGATGCCCAGCATCAGGCCGTCGCGGGCCTTGAGCAGGTCGCGGACTGCCTCGGTGACCTCGGGAGCGCGGAAGAACGCCGTGATGAACTTGGCGGAGCCATCGGGCTCGTCGCCGCCCGAGAAGCCGCCGGGGATCATGACGATCTGGCTTGCACGGATGCGGCGGGCAAGCTCGTGGGTGCTTTCGGCGACGGCCTCGGGCGTGAGGTTGTTGATCACGAAGGTGTCGGCCTCGGCGCCGGCGGCGCGGAAAGCGCGGGCGCTATCGTACTCGCAGTTGTTGCCGGGGAACACGGGGATTACCACGCGCGGGCGGGCGATCTTGGCGCCGCTGTACACGTGGATATCCTTGGCACGGAAGTCGATGGTCTCGACCTTGGCAGTCTCGCCGGCGCTGCGGTAGGCAAAGACGCCCTCGATGCCGCTCTCCCAGGCCTCCTGGAGCTCGGAGAGCTCGATGACCTCGGAGCCGGTATCGATGACATAGCCCTCGACGGTGGTGCCCAGGGGCTCGACGACAACGCCGTCGGCGACCTCGGGCAGCTCGGCATCCTCGGCGAGCTCGACGATAAAGCTGCCGTAGAGCGGGGTGAAGAGGCTCTCCACGTCCACATCTTCGGCAAGCTCGATACCGATCTGGTTGCCGACGCACATCTTAAAGAGGCTCTCGGCGCCGCAGCCGTAGCCGGGCGTGGAGACGGCCAGGGCGTCGCCGGCGGCGGTGAGCGCCTCGACGGCGTCAAATGCGGCGAGCAGCTGCTGGGCGTCGGGGCGGTAGTCCTGGCCATAGGTGGCGGGGGCGATGCGGACGACGCGGTGCGTGAGGCCCTTGAACTCGGGGGAGACAGCGCGGGCCGCCTTGCCCACGGCCACGGCGAAGCTGATGAGGGTCGGCGGAACGTTGAGCTCGCCGGCCTCGTCCTCAAACGAGCCACTCATGGAATCCTTACCGCCGATGGCGCCGGCACCCAGGTCGACTTGGGCCATAAGGGCGCCCAAGACGGCTGCCATGGGCTTGCCCCAGCGCTCGGCCTCGGTGCGCAGACGCTCGAAGTACTCCTGGAAGGAGAGGTAGGCGCGCTTGTGCTCAAAGCCTGCGGCCACGAGCTTGGCGATGGACTCGACCACGGACAGGTAGGCGCCCGCAAACTGGTCGGCCTCCATCAGATAGGGGTTAAAGCCCCATGCCATAGCGCTCGCCGTGGTGGTCTCACCGTCCACGGGGAACTTGGCGACCATGGCAGAGCTCGGGGTGAGCTGCGTCTTGCCGCCAAAGGGCATGAGCACGGTCGCGGCGCCGATGGTGGAGTCGAAGCGCTCGGAAAGGCCCTTGTTGGAGGCGACGTTAAGATCGGTGACGAGCGAGGTCATGCGCTCGGCAAGCGTGGTGCCGGCCCAGCTGGGCTGCCACACGCTGCGGGCGCAGACGTGGGCGACCTGGTGCTTGGGCGCACCGTTGGAGTTGAGGAACTCGCGGGACAGATCGACGATGGCGACGCCATTCCATGCCATGCGCATGCGCGGCTCGGCGGTAACCTCGGCGATGACGGTTGCCTCCAGGTTCTCCTCGGCGGCGTAGCCCATGAACTCCTCGACGTCACCGTCGGCGACGGCGCAGGCCATGCGCTCCTGGGACTCAGAGATAGCGAGCTCGGTGCCGTCCAAGCCGTCGTACTTCTTGGTCACGGTATCAAGGTCGACATACAGGCCATCGGCAAGCTCGCCCACGGCGACCGAGACGCCGCCGGCGCCAAAGTCGTTGCAGCGCTTGATCAGACGGCAGGCATCGCCGCGGCGGAACAGACGCTGCAGCTTGCGCTCGACCGGGGCGTTGCCCTTCTGGACTTCGGCACCCGAGGTCTCGATTGACTCGGTGTTCTGGGTCTTGGAGGAGCCGGTGGCACCACCGATGCCGTCACGGCCGGTGCGGCCGCCCAGCAGGATGATCTTGTCGGTGGGGGCGGGGCACTCGCGGCGCACGTGGTTTGCCGGGGTAGCGCCCACAACGGCGCCGACCTCCATGCGCTTGGCCACGTAGCCGGGGTGATAGAGCTCGTTGACCTGGCCGGTGGCAAGGCCGATCTGGTTGCCGTAGCTGGAGTAGCCGGCGGCAGCGGTGGTTACGAGCTTGCGCTGCGGCAGCTTGCCCTCGAGCGTCTTGGACACGGGGACGGTGGGGTCTCCGGCGCCGGTGACGCGCATGGCCTGGTACACGTAGCTGCGGCCCGAGAGCGGGTCGCGGATGGCGCCGCCCACGCAGGTGGCGGCACCGCCGAAGGGCTCGATCTCGGTCGGGTGGTTGTGGGTCTCGTTCTTAAACAGGAACAACCAGTCCTGGTCCTCGCCGTCGACATCGACCTTCACCTTGACAGTGCAGGCGTTGATCTCCTCGGACTCGTCGACATCGGTCATGACGCCGGTCTTCTTAAGGTACTTGGCGCCGATGGTGCCCATGTCCATGAGGCAGACGGGCTTGGCGTCGCGACCGAGCTCATGGCGCATCTCCATGTAGCGGTCGAAGGCCTGCTGCACCACGGCGTCGTCGATCGTCACGTCATCTAGGACGGTGCCGAAGGTGGTGTGGCGGCAGTGGTCGGACCAGTAGGTGTCGATCACGCGGATCTCGGTGATGGTGGGGTCGCGGTCCTCATCGCGGAAGTACTGCTGGCAGAAGGCGATGTCCGCCTCGTCCATAGCAAGACCGCGATCGGCGATGAAGGCGGCAAGGCCGGCCTCATCGAGCTCGCGGAAGCCGTCGAGCACTTCGACGGGCTGGGGCTCGGGGGTCTCCATGTACAGCGTCTCGGGCAAGTCGAGCGAGGCGATGCGCGCCTCGACGGGGTTCACCACGTAGTGCTTGATGGCCTTGATGGCGGCTTCGTCCAGAGCGCCCGAGATCATATAGACCTTGGCGGAGCGCACGGCGGGGCGC
The DNA here is from genome assembly GCA_902494715.1 of uncultured Collinsella sp. GTDB lineage: Bacteria > Actinomycetota > Coriobacteriia > Coriobacteriales > Coriobacteriaceae > Collinsella. The sequence goes on along the minus strand of CABUUJ010000003.1, from coordinate 24,609 downwards.
TCGCCCTGGCTGATGAGCTGCACGCACTCGCTGGCGGAGTCGGCGCGCTGGTCAAACTGGCCAGGCAGGAATTCGACGGCAAAGACGGCGCCATCGCTTGCGGGGAGCTCGTCGTAGGTCACATCGACCTGGGGCTCGCTAAAGACGGTCGGCACGCAGGAGCGGAAAAGCTCCTCGTCGATGCCCTCGACGTCGTAGCGGTTGATGATCCTCAGGGCCTCGATGCCCTTGATGCCGAGAATCTCGGTCAGCTCGCCCTTGAGCTGCTGAGCCTCGACGTCGAACCCGGGTTTCTTCTCCACGTAGATACGAGAGACCATTGGTTCCTGCCTTCCTGATCGGTTGGGCGTACGGTACGGTATGCGGCAGCGGTCGGTTTGCGGGGTCTGCCCTGCGGTCGCCTTGAGCCACATGTTTGTAAACCTCACTATGATACGACAGCTCGCGGCGCGTTGAGGACGGCGAGGGTGCTACAGTGATGCGCAAACAAGAGAAAGGCATCACATGGCATTCGTTTCACTCGCCATCATCGCGCTCGTGGCCTTTGCAAGCCCCTTCATCGCCTCGGCGATTCCCGGAAAGCCCGTTCCCGAAACGGTCTTTTTGCTCGTGTTCGGCGCGGTGCTGGGACCCCATATGCTTGGCGTCATCCATGTAGATGCCGAGGTCTCGCTCGTGTCAGAGCTCGGTCTGGCATTTTTGTTCCTGCTTGCCGGCTTTGAGATCGATCCCAAGAACATCACGGGCGTCGAAGGCCGCTACGGTATGGCCACGTGGGCTGTCACATTTTGTATCGCCTGGCTTGCCGTGCGCTTTACCCCGTGGTTCTCGGTCAGCCATTTCGACGGTATCGCCGTGACGCTCGCCTTGACCTCGACGGCGCTTGGGGCGCTCATGCCCATCTTGCGCGAGCGGTTGCTTGCCGGAACGCGCGTCGGTGATTCGATTCTTGCCTATGGTACGTGGGGCGAGCTCGGCCCCGTGCTCGCCATGTCGGTACTGCTGTCTGCCCGTACGGGCATCGAGACGCTGCTGATCTTGGGCTTATTTGCCGCCGTGTGCGTGCTGCTTGCCGTGGTCCCCAGCCGCTCCAAACGCGTCGGCAGCCGCTTCTTTGCGTTTGTCGAGGAGCGCGCCGATACCACGTCGCAGACGTTCGTACGCCTGACAGTGCTTATTTTGGTCACGCTCGTGGCGTTCTCGGCCATCTTTAGCCTCGATATCGTATTGGGCGCTTTTGCCGCCGGCTTTGTCCTGCGCTATATCATCCCCGAGGGCAACCATACGCTTGAGACCAAGCTCGACGGCCTGGCCTACGGCTTTTTGATCCCGGTGTTCTTTACCGTGTCGGGCGCTAAGATCGACCTGACGGCCGTGGTGTCGCGCCCCGGGCTGCTCGTGGGCTTTATCTTGGCGCTGCTGATCATTCGTGCCGTGCCCATTCTCATCTCTATGAGCATTTGTCCCGTGACGCGCGATGTGTCGGCGTATGGCCGCATTACCGTGGCGCTCTACTGCACCACGGCGCTGCCGATCATCGTTGCCGTAACGAGCGTGGCCGTCAACGCGGGCGCGCTGTCGCAAGATATTGCGTCGGTCATGGTTGCCGCCGGTGCCATCACAGTGTTCTTGATGCCATTGCTCGCGCAGCTCTTCTACCGCGTAGTCGACGCCGCGCCGGTCGCCGCCGTGGCAGAGGTTGCCGAGCATCCATCCGATGCACTTGACATCCTGCGCGCCCATCACGATTTGGCGAGCCTGCTCGCACGCGAGCACGAGCTGCTGACCTCGCATGGCCATGGTCGCGTATTCGAGGGCCTGCCTACGCTCGATACGATTGCCGAGCGTCTTTCCGCCGAGGCGGCGAGCGGCCACATCGATGCCCGCATCGTGGACGCGGCGCGTCTTCTTGCCGATAAGACCTATGGTGATGAGGTTGACCCGTCCGAGCTGACTCCGCGTGAGCGCCGCCGCCTTGAGCGCGCCAAGCTCGCCGTACACGAATACCGCCGCCGCATGCTGGAGCTCTACGCGCGCGATGAAGCCCAGGACGACGACGGTAAGTAGTAAGGAATACCGGGATACGGGTTCCGTCCAAATAATAGAAGGCGCGCTGCCTGCGGTTGATGCAGACAGCGCGCCTTTTGCGTTGGGCCTCGTTGAGGTTCGAAGTCGTGGCTTGCGACCTTTAGGAGCGGGCGGCTCCGTCGACGGGGAGCACGGCGCCCGTGACATAGGATGACATGTCGCTCGCTAGGAAAACAAAGGCGTTGGCGACGTCCTCGGGCTCGCCCATGCGGCCGAGCGGAATAGTGGCGATGATGGGCTTAATAACCTCTTCGGGCAGGTTGGCGACCATGTCGGTCTTAGTCACGCCAGGGGCAACGGCGTTGACGCGGATGCCCATGGGGGCGAGCTCGCGCGAGAGCGACTGGACCATGCCGTTGACGGCAAACTTGGACGTGGGGTAACCGACGCCGGAGGGCTGGCCGTACTTGGCGACCATCGAGCTCGTGGTAGTGATGGTGCCGCCGTGACCGGCCTCGGTCATAATCTTGGCGGCCGCCTGGTGACCGTTAAAGACAGCGACGACGTTGAGGTCCATGACTTTGGCGAACTCCTCGGCCGTGTAGTCCAAAAGGGGTGAGCGCTGGGAGATTCCGGCATTGTTGACGACCGTATCGAGACCGCCCATATCGGCTGCAGCCTGGGTAAAGGCCTCGGTCACGGCTTCGAGTGAGGTGAGGTCGCAGGAGCGACCCCAGACCTTGGCGTCGGGATAGACGGCTGTCAGCTTCTCAACGGCCGCATCGGCGGTCTCCTGACGCGAGCCAAAGACGGTGACGGCGGCACCCTCCTCGATAAAGCGGCAGGCGATGGCATAGCCGATACCGCGCGTGCCTCCGGTGATGATTGCTTTCTTGCCCTCGAGCAACATGGTGCCTCCATTCTTCGGGGGTGGACGTACGCAGCACAGGATAGCGGCGGACAAAAGCAAACATGTCTGCTTATCGGTGAGCGGTATCCCTGGTTGACACCGAACGGTCAAATTGTTCAAACGCGGATCGCGTCAATGCGCCCCGAGCGTGCAAATAAAAGGGCTCCCGTCCAAGACCAGACGGGAGCCCTTCGAGCAAATGCGTTGTGGGGTGTAAACCGAACTAGTTGGCCATGACGCCTTCGGTCCAGGCCCCGACGTCCTCGATGCGCAGGACGTTGGCGACCTCGGCCACGCAGTCGACGCTGGCAAGCTCCGCGGCGGCAGCCTGGACGTCCTTCTCGAGTGCGCGGTGCGTCAGGAAGATGACCGAGCAGGCATCGCTGACACCCGACTTGCCGTCCTCGACTTGGTTGATGAGCGAGATCGAAATGTTGTGCTTGGCAAAGATGTCGACCGTCTCGGACAGGGCGCCCACGCGGTCGGCGACCTTCAGGCGCACATAGTACTTGGTCTGGAGCTCGTCCATGGGCTTAAAGGCGAGGTTGTGACCATAGGGCTCAATCTCGGGCAGCGGAGCCACGCCCCGGCTAATCTGCTCGGAGAGCGACAGGATATCGCCCACGACGGCGCTCGCGGTGGGGAAGGAGCCTGCGCCGGCACCGTAGAACATGGTCTCGCCCACGGCGTCGCCCACTACGTAAACAGCGTTCATGGCGCCGTTGACCTTGGCAAGCATGTGGTCTGCCGGGATGAGCGTGGGATGCACGCGAACATCGACGCCGGCGTCGGTGTTGCGGGCGATGCCGAGCAGCTTAATGGTGTAGCCGAGCTCGCGGGCCTGGGCGATGTCCTCGGCGCCGATGGTGCGGATACCCTGCTGGTACACATCATCGGTGGTCACGCGGGTGCCAAAGCCGATGGAGGCGAGGATCGCCGTCTTGCTGGCGGCATCGAAGCCGTCGACGTCGGCGGACGGGTCGGCCTCGGCATAGCCCTTGGCCTGTGCATCGGCGAGCACGTCGGCGTAATCGGCGCCCTCGGCGTCCATGCGCGACAGGATGTAGTTGGTGGTGCCGTTGAGGATGCCGGCGATGGTCAGGATCTTGTTGCCCACCAGATCGTGCTCAAGCGTGCTCACGATGGGGATGCCGCCGCCGCAGCTGGCCTCGCACTTAATCTGCACGCCGCACGCGCGTGCCTTCTTGGCAAGCGTCTCGACGTGACGGCCCAGCAGGGCCTTGTTGGCAGAGACGACGTGCTTGCCGTGCTCAAAGGCAGTGGTGAAGATCTCGGTTGCGGGATGCTCGCCGCCGATCAGCTCGACGACGATGTCGACGGCGGGGTCGGTGACGACATCGTGCCAGTCGCTCGTAAAGGCCTCGCGCTCAATGCCTGCTGCCTCGGCCTGCTCCCAGGCAAGCGCGCAGGCGCGGGTCAGCTTAAGGTCGATGCCGTAGGCTGCCAGGTACTCATCGTGGTGGCTCTTGATCAGACGGGCCACGCCGCCGCCGACGGTTCCCAGACCGATCAGACCGACGTTCACGGTGCGCAGGGGTTCGCTCATAGATAGCTCCTTCGTGCATCTTATGGATGGAATAACCGCTTAAAGGTTGAGTGCATTCTAGCGTGAACCGAGGGCGCGTGCTCGCCAGTTAACAGGAGTCGCACAAAACGGCACCCCCGAAACGCTGCGGAAACATTGGAAACACGCTCGCTACAAACGAACTTCCGTAACAAACTGTCAACGTTTGCACCATAAGGTTTGCCCTGTGCGACTGGGGCATGCAGGCGCTCGTCGGCCCCGTCACCACCGGTGCCGCCGTCGCCGTCTCGGGCGAGATCGCCGATGCCTTTGCCGAGCAGGCCAAGGCATCCAAGCTCGACATCGTCGATACCGAGACCTTTAAGGACGACTCCTCCACGAGCTTTATCAACCAGCCGACCAAGGTCATGCGCAAGATCAAGATCGAGGGCCTGACGGGTGAGCTGACGTGGAATGACGAGGGCCAGGTCGAAAAGCCCGCTACGGCCTATGTGATCCAGGACGGCAAGTACATCGCCGCCTAAGCGCGCATAAAGCGCGACCGGTGAGGCTGTTTTATTCAGGGCGGGGACGCTTGTAACAGAACGGAAACATTGCTTTTACACAATAAAGTGGCTTTACTGCATAAAGTAATAGAAATACGCAGAAATATGGATAAATGAACAAATCCAAAGAAAAGTCGAAATAACCGCCACTTTTCCTAACTAAAGCGTCTACTATTTTGCGAACGCCGAACACGGCGAAGGATGGCCTGTCGGGTAACCAAAACCCGACGAGATTTGAGAGGAGAGCCGCATGTCGAGCCTCACCGGTAAGTCATTGAACCCTGTTATGAATCGCAGGAGCGTTATCGCGAGCGCAGCAGGTCTGGGGGCGATGTCCATTCTAGCTGGCTGCTCCTCCAACGGCGGCGACAGCGGTTCCGCGTCGGGCGACGCTTCGTTTAAGATCGGCACCATCGGCCCGCTGACCGGCGCCAACGCGTCCTACGGCAAGTCCGTTACACAGGCTGTCGAGCTTGGCTGCAAGGATTTCTCGACTAAGGAGCTGCCGCTTGTCAGCAAGGCCGAGGACGACCAGGCTGACGGTGAGAAGGCCGTCAACGCCTTCAACACCCTGCTCGACTGGGGCATGCAGGCCCTTGTCGGTCCGACCACCACGGGTGCGTCGGTCGCCGTTGCTGCTGAGTGCGGTAACGACCCCGAGACGTTCATGATTACCCCGTCCGCGTCCTCCGAGGACGTTACCAAGGGCAAGGATTGCGTCTTCCAGGTTTGCTTCACTGACCCCAACCAGGGTGTCAACGCTGCCAAGTTCCTGGCGCAGAAGTATGCGGACGAGAAGTTCGTGCTGTTCTATAACTCCGGCGACGCCTATTCTTCGGGCATCGCAGATTCCTTTAAGGCCCAGGCCGCTGAGTCCAAGCTCGAGATTGTCGACGAGGAGACCTTTAAGGACGACTCCGCCACGAGCTTTACCAACCAGCTGACCAAGGCCAAGCAGGCTGGCGCCACCATGATTTTTGCGCCGATCTACTACACACCGGCGTCCGTCCTGCTCAAGAACGCCAAGGACATGGGCTACGACGTCAAGATGATGGGCTGCGACGGCATGGACGGTATCCTGGGCGTTGAGGGCTTCGATACCTCTCTTGCCGAGGGTCTGCTGCTCATGACCCCGTTCTCCGCCGACGACGAGAAGAACGCCGACTTCGTCAACGCTTACAAAGATAAGTATGGCGAGACTCCGGACCAGTTTGCCGCCGACGCCTACGACGGCGTGCATGCGGTGGTCGAGGCCCTCAAGGAAGCCGGCCTGGGTGCCGACGCCGACCCGACCGAGGTTGCCGAGAAGCTTCCCGAGGCTATGCGCAACATTACCGTTGACGGTCTGACTGGCAAGCTCTCCTGGAACGACAAGGGCCAGGTCCAGAAGGACCCGACGGCGTACGTCATCACCGACGGCAAGTACGTACAGGCCTAATTGGCCGCCTTACATAGAGCGGTTTTGATCCCAAGCAGGGGAGGTTTTGGCCTTCCCTGCTTGCTTGGTATCTAGGGACAGTGTAACGTCCCTGTTTCATACATTAACTGGAAACCTATTCGAAAGGGGGATGTGGAACATGACGGTCTTTATCCAATACCTGGTCAACGGCCTGTCCATGGGCAGCGTCTACGCCATCATCGCGTTGGGCTACACCATGGTCTACGGTATCGCCAAGATGCTCAACTTCGCTCACGGCGATGTCATCATGGTCGGTGCCTATGTCTCGTTCTGCGCCACGTCGTATCTCGGCCTCCCGGGCTGGGCATCTGTAGTTCTCTCTTGCGTGGTCTGCACGGTTCTCGGTGTTCTCATTGAGGGTCTGGCCTATAAGCCGCTGCGCCAAGCGGGCCCGCTGGCCGTTCTGATCACGGCCATCGGCGTGTCTTACTTCCTGCAGAACGCCGCGCAGCTTCTGTGGGGCGCCACGCCCAAGAACTTCACTTCGCTCGTCACCTTCCCGGTGCCGGAGTTCTTGGCCAAGTTTAACGTAAGCGCCGTCTCGCTCGTCACCATCGTCGCCTGCCTGGTTATCATGGCCGGCCTGATGTTCTTTACGGGTAAGACCAAGATGGGCAAGGCCATGCGCGCCGTGTCCGAGGACAAGGCCGCCGCTCAGCTCATGGGCATCAACGTCAACCGCACCATCTCGATGACGTTCGCCATCGGCTCCGCCCTCGCTGCCATCGCCGGCGTGCTCCTGTGCTCCTACTCGCCGGTCCTGCAGCCCACCACGGGCGCCATGCCTGGCATCAAGGCCTTCGACGCTGCCGTTTTCGGCGGCATCGGCTCCATCCCCGGCGCCTTTGTCGGCGGCATTCTCATCGGCATCATCGAGGCGATGGCGCAGGCTTATATTTCCACGAGCCTTGCCAACTCCATCGTCTTTGGTGTTTTGATCATCGTCCTGCTCGTCAAGCCTGCCGGCCTCTTGGGCAAGTACGTCCCCGAGAAGGTGTAGGTGAGCGTTATGAAGTTTCTTAAAGACAAGCAGACGCGTCACGACTTTGTCACGTACGCCATGTGCGTTGTGGCGTTCGCCATCGTGTTCTTTATGCAGTCCAACCACATGATCCCGCGCATGATCGCCGGTCAGCTGGTTCCCATCACGGCCTATATCGTCATGGCCATCTCCCTTAACCTCGTCGTCGGCATCGCGGGCGACTTGTCGCTGGGCCACGCGGGCTTTATGAGCGTCGGTGCCTATACAGGCATCGTCACTGCCGTCGCGCTGGAGAGCACCGTTCCGTCCGATCCGATGCGTCTGATCATCAGCATTGTGGTCGGCGCTATCGCCGCTGCCATCTTGGGCTTCTTGATCGGTATCCCGGTCCTGCGCCTGAGCGGCGACTATCTGGCCATCGTGACCCTGGCTTTTGGCGAGATTATCAAAGAGGTCGTCACCTGCCTCATTGTGGGCGTCGATTCCCGCGGCCTGCATGTGATCTTTAACATCACGGGTAACTCCACGATCGACGACCTGCACCTGCTCGAGGACGGCACCGCCATCATCAAGGGCGCGCAGGGCGCATCGGGCGTGTCGACCTATTCGACCTTCCTTGCCGGCGCCATCCTGGTTATGGTCGCGCTCGTGATTGTACTCAACCTGGTTCGCAGCCGTACCGGTCGTGCCATTATTGCCGTGCGCGACAACAAGATCGCTGCCGAGTCTGTGGGCATCTCCGTCACCCAGTACCGCATGATCGCCTTCGTGGTTTCCGCCGCTCTCGCCGGCGCTGCCGGAGCCCTCTTCGGCGGTAACTTCTCGCAACTTTCCGCTACCAAGTTCGACTTCAACACGTCGATTCTGATTCTGGTGTTCGTGGTCTTGGGCGGTCTGGGCAATATGCGCGGCTCCGTCATCGCAGCGGCATTGCTCACGGTGCTTCCCGAGCTGCTCCGTCAGTTCTCGGACTACCGCATGCTCATCTACGCCATCGTGTTGATCCTGGTCATGGTCTTTACTAACAACCCGCAGCTCAAGGCGTTCTTCGCACGCATTAAGGACCGCTTTGCTTCCAAGAAGGAGGTGGCAGCCGATGCCCAGTAAGTTTGAGTTCAACAAGGGCAAGATGGTTCCGTATCCTTCTGGCGCCATCGTTCCCGACCGCGATCTGGGCCAGCGCCCGGCGCTCGAGTGCATCCACTTGGGCATTGAATTTGGCGGCCTTAAGGCAGTCGACGACTTTAGCCTGACCATCGGTAAGACCGAGATCGCCGGTCTGATCGGCCCCAACGGCGCTGGCAAGACCACGGTCTTCAACCTGCTCACCAAGGTGTACCAGCCCACGCACGGCACCATCCTGCTCGACGGCGAGGACACCTCGGGCAAGTCGGTCTATCAGGTCAACCGCATGGGCATTGCTCGTACCTTCCAGAACATTCGCCTGTTCAACACCATGACGGTGGAGGACAACGTCAAGGTCGGTCTGCACAATCAGGAGCGCTACTCCGGTTTTGAGGGCGTGCTGCGCCTGCCGACGTACTGGAAGCACGAGAAGGCTGCTCACGAGCGTGCCATGGAGCTGCTCTCCATCTTTGATATGGAGCATCTGGCAAACGAGCAGGCCGGATCGCTGCCTTATGGCGCTCAGCGTCGTCTGGAAATCGTCCGCGCGCTTGCCACCAACCCCAAGTTGCTGCTGCTCGACGAGCCTGCCGCCGGCATGAACCCGTCCGAGACCGCGGAGCTCATGGAGAACATCGTCAAGATTCGCGACACCTTTGGTATCGCCATCATGCTCATCGAGCACGACATGTCGCTCGTCATGAACATCTGCGAGGGCATCTGCGTGCTCAACTTTGGTAAGGTCATCGCCAAGGGCACGGCCGAGGAGATCCAGAACAACGACGCTGTTATCGAGGCGTATCTGGGCAAGCAGGATAAGGGGGAGAACTAAATGGCAGAGCCGATGCTTTCCGTCTACAACATCAACGTCTGGTACGGCGCCATCCACGCCATCAAGGACATCTCCTTTAGCGTCAACGAGGGCGAGATCGTGGCCCTGATTGGTGCCAACGGTGCTGGCAAGTCCACGACGCTTAAGACCGTCTCGGGCCTGCTGCGCTCCAAGACCGGCTCCATCAAGTTTATGGGCGAGGACATTACCCATACGCCCGCTGATAAGCTGGTTGGTAAGGGCCTGGCTCAGGTTCCCGAGGGTCGTCGCGCCTTTTTGCAGATGACGGTTGAGGAGAACCTGGAGATGGGCGCCTATACGCAGCCCAAGTCCACGGTGGCTCCGGGCCTGGAGCGCGTCTACGAGCAGTTCCCGCGCCTGAAGGAACGTCGTCGCCAGGTCGCCGGCACCCTTTCAGGCGGCGAGCAGCAGATGCTCGTTATGGGGCGCGCCCTTATGAGTAACCCCAAACTGCTTATGCTCGACGAACCTTCCATGGGTCTGGCGCCGATTCTGATCGAACAGATCTTCCAGATTGTCGAGGACCTGCACAAGGCTGGCACCACGGTGCTTCTGGTCGAGCAAAACGCGCAGATGGCGCTTTCCATCGCCACACGCGGTTACGTGCTCGAGACCGGCAAGATCACCATGACCGGCACCGGCCAAGAGCTCCTGCACGACGACAACGTCCGCAAAGCCTACCTCGGAGGCTAACCCACCTAACAAAAGGGGCGCTGACTATCTCAGTCAGCGCCCCTTTTTAAGTTGCGGTGAAATAGGGACTGAATACGGGCTCCAGAGGCCAAAAGAGTCCCTATTCCACCGCAACTTCATGGGGATGTGTGACAATGCCCGTCGGAAAACATCTGCTGTCTTTGGGGGTCTATCTATGCTGTATGAGTTTTGTGCCGAGAACTTTGAGCGGGTGCCAGCGGCTATCGATGCCGGTGCAAGGCGTATCGAGCTGTGCGACAACCTTGCCGTTGGCGGCACCACGCCTTCGGCCGGCGTTATCAGCGCTACGACCAACTATGCCCACGAACACGATGCACGGGTGATGTGCATGATCCGTCCGCGTGGCGGCGACTTTCACTACAACCAGGACGAGTTGCGTATGATGGAGATGGACCTGGGCCTTGCCGTGAGCGCCGGCGTTGACGGCTTGGTCTTTGGCTGCTGCAAGCCCTGCGCTGGCGGATGGGCGCTCGACGAGCTTACGCTTGGCGCCCTCGTGATGGCTGCGGGCTGCGCGACCGAGGAATGTAAGCGTGAGCCCATCGACATCACCTTCCACATGGCATTTGACCAGCTCTCGCCCGAGGCTCAGCTCGACGCGATTGACACACTCGCCGACTGCGGCATCACACGCATCCTGACGCATGGTGGCGCTGCCGGTACGCCGATCGAGGACAACTTCGAAAACTTGGCCCGCTTGATCGAGTATGCGGGCGACCGCTTGACCATCCTTCCCGGCGGCGGCATTTCCACGGCCAACCGCGATACCGTGGCGGCGGCACTGGGCGTCTCCGAGCTCCATGGCACCAAGATCGTGCCGCTGGAGGTATAACCCGTGGCGCTGGTATTTGACGTTCAGCAGGCGAGCGGCAAGCCCGACGATAATCGTCGCCCTGGCACCGCGTGCCCTTTTTGCGACACGGAGGGGCTCGCCAACATCATCCAGCGCGATGGTGACTGCATCTGGCTCGAGAATAAGTTCAAGACCTTGCGGGCCACCCGTCAGACCGTATTGATCGAGTCGGCCAATCACGACGCCGACCTGGTGACTTATGAACCGGATGAGCTGCATCATGTGATGCGGTTTGCCCTGGGCTGCTGGCAGCAGATGATTGATTCCCAACAGTACCGCAGTGTGCTCATGTACAAGAACAAAGGCCCGCTTTCGGGCGGCAGTCTGGTCCATCCGCACATGCAGATTGTGGGCTTGGAACAGGAGGACGGCTATGCTTCGCTGACTTCCGCCAATTTCGAAGGCATCAATGTCTGGCAGCAGGGGAGAATCTCGGTCAACATCTCAACCGAGCCGATCATGGGATTCTTTGAGGTCAACGTCTCGGCTCCACAGGGAATCGCCGCCAGCGACGACGCCCGCGACCAAGCCGAAGCGGACCTGTTTGCCGATGCGATTCAGGTGGCCCTGCGCTATATCCTGCACGAGCACCACGGCGGCCGCGCAGAGTCATACAACTTGTTCTTCTATCACTTGGGCGGTCGGACCATTGCCAAGGCGCTGCCACGTTGGGTGGTATCGCCCTACTTTGTGGGCTATCGTCTGGCCCAGGTCAATGCCGAGACGACGCTCGATATCGATGCTGAGCGACTGCATGCGCATCTGGAAACGCTCGCGTAGCAAGGCGAGCGCCTGCGAAAAGCGTGCTGCCTAGCGTGCCATCGCGTCGCGCCCGGCCTTGACCCGCTTGCGCTGTTTGGCGCGCTCCTCGCTGGTTAGACGTTCAAAGAGATGCCCGATGGTCGAGGCCAGCACCTGCTGAAACAGCGTGCCACACATGACGGGGAACACGACCTCGCCGGGAAAATACTGCGTGGCGATGACGGCGCCCGAAGAGATATTGCGCATGCCGCAGGTAAAGCACATGGTGGTCGTCTCGCTATACGGCAGATGCAGGGCACGTGCGACCAGGATGCCGATGATAAAGCCGCTGATGGCAAACACCAGGATAAAGAGGGCGACTTCCAGGCGCACCGTGTTCATGTGCAGCACGTACTCGCTCATGGCGGTGGAGTTGGACGCGATGACGCCCATCATCATAAATTTGCAGGCGGGCGAGAGCGCGGGGGAGAGTTTCTCGTGCCCCCATCCGCGCGTGAGCTCGTTAATGACGATGCCGAGCACGGCGGGGATGGCGATCATAAAGGCCATGTTCTGCATCATGCTCGGCACGTCGATCGAGACGGTGGCACCCAGCAAGAGCTTGAGCGTGAGTGGAATCGTCACAGGCGAGATAACTGAGGACGTCAGGATAATGGTGAGCGCGAGCGGGCCGTTGCCGCCGAACATGCTAATCCACATAAAGGCAGTGACCGCCACGGGTACGCTGTACTCGAGCACGATGCCGCAGACAAGGTTGGGGTTGGAACCAAAGAACAGCGAGCCCATGGCATAGGCTGCTATGGGAATAAACACCGCCGAGACCAGCAGCGCCAAAATCAGTTGCAGGGGACGGCGGAACACCTCAGCCACCTGGTGAAAGGTGTTGCTGAGCGCACCCTGAAACGTCATGAAGGCAAACAAGGTGGGAACGATGGGTTTGAGAACGCCGATCTGCTGGGGAAAGAGCACGCCGAGCGCCACGCAAATCGGAACGATGACCTGCATATGTCCCGCGAGAAACTTGCCCAGTCCAACCCATTGCTTCATATGCGCCTGTGACTCCCTTTGCTCGTGAATCCGTTTTGAATGGATATGCTAGACGCTCGCATGCGTCCGTGCGCCAGAAACGCTCGAATATTTCGAGGCTATTACCGGCATCGTTTACCGAAACCGCGGCGTGCTGCGGCGATATGCGTCCGCGCTGCACGGTATAATAAATTCGTTCAACAGATCTGCCTGCCGAAGCGGGCATACACAGAGGACTCATCGCTATGAACCGTGAGAGGTATCGCGGCGACCTGCCCCTATCGGGGGTGGGCGCCTATGTCATCGCTTAAGACGACGCATCGCTGGGCGGTCGCTCAGCAAAATCCCGAGCTCGAAAAGGAGCTTTCGGCTGGTCTGGGCATACCCGGGCTGGTGGCGCGCATTATGGTTGCGCACGGCATTACATCCATCGAGGAAGGCCAGCTGTTTTTGACGCCTTCGCTCGATCGCGACTGGGCGGACCCGCTTGTTATTCCGGGCATGGCGGTCGTCGCCGACCGCGTTGAGCGTGCTATTCGCAACCACGAGCGTATCGCCGTCTTTGGCGATTTTGACGTCGACGGCATTACGTCGACTTGTCTGTTGACCGAGGCGCTACGTTCGTTTGGCGCCAACGTCACGCCGTTTATTCCGCACCGCTTTGACGAGGGCTACGGCCTGTCGCGTGCGGCGCTCGACCGCGTCAACGAGCTTGCTCAACCCAACCTGATTGTGACCGTCGATAACGGTATTGCTGCCAAGGAAGAGGTCTCCTACCTGGAGAGCCTGGGGATTGATTTGGTGGTCACGGACCATCACGAGCCGTCCGACCAGGTGCCGCAGGGCGTGCCCCTGACCGACCCCAAGCTCGAGGACGAGGGCCCCTCGCGCGAGCTTGCCGGTGCCGGTGTGGCGCTTAAGCTGGTACAGGTCCTGGGCGAGCGTTTGGGCAAGCCGTCGTATTGGCGTTCGCTGATAGAGGTCGCGGCGCTGGGCACCGTGTCCGACATGATGCCGCTCACGCCCGAGAATCGCGCACTGGTCGCCGAGGGCATCCAGCAGATGCGCGTGACGGCCCGCCCCGGTTATATCGCGCTTGCCGCACTTGCCAAGGCCGACCTTTCTACCATTACGGCCGACGGCCTGTCGTTTTCGCTCATCCCTCGTCTGAATGCTGCCGGCCGCATGGCTGATCCCAAGCTGGCGCTCGACCTGCTGCTTGCCCGCGACCCCATCGAAGCGAGCGCGCTTGCCGCCGAGCTCGAGGAAATCAATCGCCAACGCCGCGAGATCGAGGCCGAGCTTACGCGCGATGCCATGGCGAAGGTCGAGGAGACTTATGACGGCGGGCGCGCGATTGTCGTGGGCGGCGAAGGTTGGCACGAGGGCGTCAAGGGCATCGTGGCGAGCCGCCTGACCAACCGTTATCACGTGCCGGCGCTGCTGTTCTCGATCGAGGACGGTATCGCTCGCGGTTCGGGTCGCTCGGTGGGCAAAGTCAACCTGTTCGACGCCGTAGAACGCTGCTCCGACCTGCTGATTCGTCGCGGCGGGCATGCCGGTGCGGTGGGCGTGACCATCGAGGCATCCAAGCTCGATGAGTTCCGCCGTCGCCTTTCGGCCGTGCTATCGGAGCTTCCTGCCGATGACTTTGAGGACACTGACGAGGTTGCCGCCACCGTTGACCTCTCCGAGCTGAATATCGAGACCATCGAGCAGATTTCCCGTCTTGAGCCGTTTGGCCAGGGCAATAAGGTGCCGCTTCTGGCCGCCGAGGGCGTGACGATGTGCGATCGCGCCGTGGTGGGCAAAACCGGCGAGCACATGCGCTTTGTGGCGACCGATGGCGCCGCGAGCGTGCCGGCCATCATGTTCCGCGTGCCGCAGATCGATAAACTCATCAATTGCGACAGTGCCGTCGACTTGGTGTTCGAGGCCGTGGCCGAACATTGGCAGGGACGTGTGAAGCCCAAGCTCATGATTAAAGATGTCTTGGTGCGCGATACCGCGGCGCCCAATATCGACGATCCGGCATGTGAGCTTCGCCGCGGCGTGCAACCAGCGGATTCTGGCCTGCGCCTGGAGTCGCGTAAACGTGAGACGCTCGCCCAGCTTTCTTATACCGAGCTCACGCGCTCGCTTATCCATAGCTTTATCGGCTCGAACCAGCCGCATCGCGCGCAGGTCGAGGCACTCGACGCGCTCGCCGACCACCAGAGCGTCTTGGCCGTTATGGGGACGGGGCGCGGCAAGTCGCTCATCTTCCATGTGCACGCCGCGCGCGAGGCGGTCCTTCGTGGGCGGGCGAGCATCTTTGTCTATCCGCTGCGCGCGCTCGTTGCCGACCAGGCTTATCACCTCTCGTCGACGATGGCTGCGCTCGGCATTGGCGTGGGCGTGTTGACCGGCGAGACCGTGGAGGCAGCGCGCGATGACGTGTTTGCCGGCCTGGCTTCGGGCCGCACCGGCATCGTTCTCACGACGCCGGAGTTCCTGTCTATCCATCGCGATCGCTTTGCACGTTCTGGACGTATTGGCTTTGTCGTTATCGATGAGGCACACCATGCCGGTCTTGCCAAAGGCGGCGACCGGAGCGCCTACCTCGACATGCCCGATATTCTCAAAGCCCTGGGCGACCCCGTTGTCATGGCGGCAACGGCTACCGCGACGGCCCCGGTCGTGGCGGAGCTTGCTCGTGTATTGCCGATTACCAGGACGGTGGTCGACGAGACCGTTCGCGAGAACCTGCAACTCGAGGACGACCGTGACCTTGCGAGCCGCGAAAATCGCCTGGTGTCAATCGTGGCGACGGGGGAGAAGACCGTCATCTACGTCAACTCGCGCGACCAGTCCGTGGCGCTTGCCAAGACGTTGCGCAAACGCGTGCCCGACTGCGCGACCCATATTGCGTTCTATAACGCCGGGCTTGCGCGCTCCGATCGCCGCCGTGTCGAGGAAGCGTTTCGCGACGGAAGCCTCAGTTGCATCGTTTCGACCTCTGCCTTCGGTGAGGGCGTCAACCTGCCCGATATCCGTCATGTCGTGCTCTACCACATGCCGTTTGGTGCGATTGAGTTTAACCAGATGAGTGGCCGTGCCGGCCGCGATGGACAGCCCGCTGTGATTCACCTGCTCTATTCGTCGCGTGACGCTCGTATTAATGAGCGCCTGCTCGATTGTTACGCGCCCGAGCGCGATGAGCTTGTCACTCTCTATCGAGCGCTGCAGACCATGTGGCGCTCCAACCGTGGCAAGACGGGGGACGATTCATTCTGCGCGAGCGATATCGACATTGCGCAGATGTGTCTTGCCATCGATGCCCGCACGCCGGTCGACGAGCGCTCGGTGGAAAGCGGCCTGGGAATCTTCGAAGAACTCGGTTTCTGCCGCGTTTCGGGGTTTGACGATACGCGTCGCATCGCGATGGCGGAAAACCCCGGTCGCGTGCAATTAAGCAGGTCAATTCGCTATTTGGAGGGCTTGCGCTCGCGCATGGAGTTCACGGCTTTTCGGAGCTGGGCACTCGATTCGTGCGCTTCTGATATGCTAGCCAAAGTTAACCGCCCGATCGTACCGCGGGCCTAGGGGAAGGGGACCTCGATGGACGCCGCAGCCCGTACCGCCCATGATTCCACCCTCCAGCCGTTTTCGGAGATGGAGCACTATAAACATGCCGATGAGCTGCCGCCCGAGATTATGGCGGACAGCTACGACAAGCTGGAGCGTCTGTGCCTCAAATATATGAACGAGGACGACTTCTCCAATGTGGAGCAGGCCTACTGCTTTGCTGCCGAGAAGCACTGCAACCAAAAGCGGCGCTCGGGTGAGATGTACATTAACCATCCCGTCGAGGTAGCTATCATTCTGGCTGACCTCAAGATGGACTGCGATGTGGTGTGCGCCGCGTTGCTGCACGATACCGTCGAGGACACCGAGACCTCGCTTGCCGATGTTTCGGGTCTGTTTGGCGAAACCGTGGCAGGGCTCGTCGACGGCGTGACCAAGCTCACCAACATTGAAGTCGACAGCATGGACGAGAAGCAGGCGCTTACGCTGCGCAAGATGTTCCTCGCCATGTCCAAGGACATCCGCGTCATCATCGTCAAGCTCGCCGACCGCCTGCATAACATGCGCACGCTTGCCGCTCTGCGCGAGGACCGCCGCCTGTTTAAGGCACGCGAGACCATGGACGTGTACGCGCCTTTGGCCGACCGCCTGGGCATGAGTTCAATCAAGTGGGAGCTCGAGGACCTGTCCTTTTTCTACTTGGAGCCCGATGCCTACCAGCGCATCGCGCGCATGGTATCCGAGTCGCGCGAGGTTCGCGAGCGTTATCTGGCCGAGACCATCAAGACGCTCACCGATGAGCTCAATCGCATTGGTCTTGAGGGCTTTCAGATCAACGGTCGTTCCAAGCACTATTGGTCCATCTATCAAAAGATGAAGCGCAAGGGCAAGGAATTCTCCGAGATTTACGACCTGGTGGCGCTGCGCGTCATCACTCATTCGGTGCGCGATTGCTATTCCACGCTTGGTGCCGTGCATACCCTGTGGCATCCCATGCCCGGTCGTTTTAAAGACTATATCGCCATGCCCAAGGTCAATAACTACCAATCGCTTCACACGACGGTTATCGGCCCCACGGCCCGTCCGCTCGAGATTCAGATTCGAACCTACGAAATGCACGAGCAGGCCGAGTATGGCATCGCTGCCCACTGGCTGTATAAGAAGTCGGGCGGATCGTCTGCCTCCAAGACTAACGATGCGCAGCGTCTGGACGACCAGATCAACTGGCTCAAGCACTCACTCGACTGGGCGGCGTCTGACGAGATCACCGATGCCAAGGAATACCTGCATTCGCTGAAGGTCGACTTGTTCGACCAGGAAATTTTTGTCTTTACGCCCAAGGGCGAGGTCATGGCGCTTCGTGCCGGCTCTACACCGCTCGACTTTGCCTACGCCGTTCATACCGAGGTCGGTAACCACTGTGTCGGCGCCAAAATCAACGGTGCGGTGGCGCCGCTCACGCACGAGATCAAGACGGGTGACCGTGTCGAGATTCTGACTAACAAGAGCTCTAAGCCGTCGCGCGATTGGCTCAAGATCGTCAAGACACCTTCGGCCAAGTCAAAGATTCGCCGTTATTTCACCGCCGCGACCAAGGATGACGACGCTGCCGCCGGCCGCGATATACTGGCCAAGGACCTGCGTAAGCGCGGGTATGGCATCTCTACGCCACGATCCACGCGTGCGCTCAACGCCGTGGCGGAGCAGTTTAACTTCAAGCAGCTCGAGGACCTTTTTGCAGCCGTTGGCGCGGGCAAGGTCGCCCCGCGCGCTGTGGGCAATAAGGTCGAGCAAATCTTGGACCCCAAGCCCGAGGAACAGCTCACCAAGGCCGAGGCTATCGCCGAGGTCGTAAAGCAGCCTGCCCGCGGATCCAACCGCAAACCGCAAAAGCGCGGTAAGAGCGCCAGTAACGGCATTATCGTCAAGGGCGAGAGCAACAGCGGTCTGCTGGTCCGTCTGGCTCATTGCTGTAACCCCGTGACGGGCGACGACATCGTCGGCTTCATCACGCGCGGTCGTGGCGTTTCGGTGCATCGCGCCAACTGCCCCAACGTCAAGGGCCTCATGGAGCATCCCGAGCGCATGATTGACGTAGAGTGGGATGGCGCCGCCGATACGCTTTTCCAGGTCGAGATTGTGGTCGAGTGCCTGGATCGTATGGGCCTGCTCAAGGACGTCACCATCGCCATTGGCGATGCAGGCGGCAATATCCTTTCTGCCGCCACCTCGACCAACCGCGAGGGTATTGCGACCCTGCGTTTTATGGTCGAGATCTCGGACGCGAGTGGTCTGGATCCGCTGCTGGCATCGATTAGCAGCGTCGACTCGGTCTACGATGCACGCCGTTTGATGCCTGGCGAGGGCGGGGCTCAGCTCAAGCGTCGCGTATAGGCGTGACGAGCGCGCGACAGTAATGATATTGGCTACGTTCGGGGCATCGTTTGATGCCTCGACGTTTATAGAAGGAGGGCGCACACATGGACGCTGCGGCTTTGGACTTAACCCCTCGGGGTACGGCTTCGATTGAGGTGCTTGTAAACGGGCCCATCCAGACCAACAGTTACGCCGTTATTTCGAGTGGCGAATGCTTGATTATCGATCCCGCTTGGGAAGGCGAAAACCTCGTTGCGCACATCCGAGCCGAACACCCTGGCGTGCATGTGCTCGGTTCCGTCTGCACGCACGGTCATGCCGACCATGTTGGCGGTGTAGCCGGAGTTCGGGCCGCCGTTGGCGCTGACGCCTTGTACGAGCTGTGTGTTAAGGATGCGACTGTGCCGCATGCGAATATAGAGGAGCAGCGAGCGATGTGGGGCATCGAGACGCCCGATCCGGGCGAGCCGACGCGGCTGCTTGCCGAGGGCGATACCATTGAACTAGGCGACATTTGCCTGCAGGTTATCGAGGCGCCCGGGCATACGCCGGGTGGCATTGTCTTGTTTGCTGCCACCGAGCAGGGGAACATTGCCTTTGTGGGCGATACACTATTCCCGGGCAGCCACGGCCGCACCGATCTTTCTGGAGGAGACGAGGCGGCGATTCTGCGCTCGCTCTCCAAGCTCGCCCGGCTTCTCCCGCCCGATACCGTTTGCCTAACCGGCCATGGCGATTCGACCACTGTGGCACGCGAGCTTATGCGGAACCCTTTCATGCAGATGTAGCTTTGTAGTCAGCTTCTGAAGCACGAGAAGCGTCCAAACGTCAAGATATTTTCCCCAACGGGTCGATTCCGTAGGGCAAACGGTCAAAAAAAGTCTGTTTGGACGATATTCGTGAACAAACGAACGTTTATGCTCGGATACGCCGTGGTAAAATCACAGGCGTTATCGGAGCAACCTTACAGGAGGTTTCTTTTATGCTCGTCAACGCAGCAGACATGCTCAAGAAGGCCGAGGCCGGCAAGTACGGTCTCGGTGCCTTCAACACCAACAACCTCGAGTGGACCCTGGCTATTCTCCAGGCCGCCGAGGAGGCCAAGTCTCCGCTGATCCTTCAGTGCACCGCTGGTGCCGCTAAGTGGATGGGCGGTTTCAAGGTCTGCGCCGACATGGTCAAGGCTGCCGTCGAGGCCACGGGCGTTACCGTTCCCGTCGCCCTTCACCTCGATCACGGTTCTTACGAGGACTGCTTCAAGTGCATCGAGGCCGGCTTCACGTCCATCATGTATGACGGCTCTCACGAGGAGACCTTCCAGCTTAACCTCGACCGCACCAAGGAGCTCGTTGAGCTTGCCCACTCCAAGGGCATGTCCATCGAGGCCGAGGTCGGCGGCATCGGCGGCACCGAGGACGGCGTGACCTCCAGCGGCGAGCTCGCTGATCCTGCTGAGTGCAAGCAGATCGCTGACCTGGGCGTCGACTTCCTCGCCTGCGGCATCGGCAACATCCACGGCGTGTACCCTGCCGACTGGGCTGGCCTTTCCTTCGAGCGCCTGGGCGAGATCAAGGCTCAGACCGGTGACCTGCCCCTCGTTCTGCACGGTGGCACCGGCATCCCCGAGGATCAGATCAAGAAGGCCATCTCCCTGGGCATCTCCAAGATCAACGTCAACACCGACCTGCAGCTCGTCTTCGCCAAGGGCGTCCGCGAGTACATCGAGGCCGGCAAGGATCAGCAGGGCAAGGGCTTTGACCCCCGCAAGCTCCTCAAGCCTGGTCGCGACAACATCGTTGCTCGCACCAAGGAGCTCATGGAGGAGTTTGGCTCCGTCAACAAGGCGTAAGTAGCGGTTTAACTTTCCCGCTGGAGGCCCCGTTTCCCCTACGCTGTTTCCCTCGCGCTCACCTGGCTTCGCCAGAAGTCGCGCGACGGAATCAGCTCCGGGGAAACGGGGCCTCCTTTGTTAACTCGCTACAGGGTTACTGGGCTGAATAATTTGCCCTGGCTTCGCCAGAAGTCGCGCCAAGGAAACAGTTCCGGGGGACGGGGCTTCCTTCGTTTAACGCCGCAGGGTTACTGGGCTGATTTCATTTTTGCTACCGTTCAGCGGTGTTGATGGCTCCTTTGTTGGGGCTTTCTTTTTTATCTCGCTACAATGGGCTTCAAGGGTTCTAGTGACTTGGAGTTTTGGTATGGCTGTTATTAATGTGCTGCCTTCGGATGGGAAGGTTGTTGACGAGGGTCCTGTTGGTTGCTCTGTTGATGTTTGCTGCGATGACTTTCGCCATCTCGATATTGGGCTACCGCCTGAGATTCTTCGTCTTAAGGATGCCGGGTATTTGACGCAGGCTGTTGTCGCCTGCGATCGCCTTTTGGAGCAGAACCCTGAGCCTTCGCTGGCTGCCTGCGTTCGCGCCGAGCGGTATCGCATGATCGAGACGCCGCTTCATTTTTCGGTGTCGCGTGATCGGGCTATCGAGATGATCCGCGAGGAGTGGCCTGAGTTTACCGAAGAGCAGTTTGACGACCTGATTGACCGCAAGCGTATCGATTGGCGCTTTATCGATGGCGAGCTGTTCGTTCTTGACAACTTCCTTGATTCTTTGCGCGTGTATCCCAAGGAGGTTCCGGGTCTGCGTCCCGATTCTGCGGATGGAATTGTGCTGCGCAACCAGATGCTCGAGGAGATGGAGTCGCAGGGCGGGCTGTCTCGCACCATTACGCTTAAGGCATGCGTGTCTGTCCCCGGGGCTCTGGAGGGAGAGACCGTTCGCGCGTGGCTTCCCGTTGCCGCCGCCTGCCGCCAGCAGTCCCAGGTCGAGATACTTGATATGACGCCGGAGGGGGCCATTGCTCCTGCGAGCGCCTCGGCGCGTACTGCCTCGTGGGTCTCCTCGACCGATCGCACATTCTCGGTGACCTATCGCTATCAAATCGATGCCGCTTATCGCGATATCTATGGGGGTGCACTTCCGGCGCATCCCTGTATGGGCGCGCCGTTGCCCGAAGATATTTCCGAGGACCGTCCGCACATTGCATTCACGCCGTATCTGCAGCAGCTGACGGCCGGTGTTGTTGACGGACTCGAGGATCCGCTCGATCGCGCCCGTGCTATCTATGATTATCTGACGCAGCATATCGACTATCGCTATCAGCCGCCGTACTTGCTTTTGGGATCTATTGCCGATGACTGCGCGCATTCGCTCCGCGGCGATTGCGGCGTTATGGCGCTCACGTTTATCACCATGTGCCGTATCGCGGGCGTGCCTGCCCGTTGGCAGAGCGGCCTGTACGTTGCGCCCGATTCGGTGGGGTCGCACGACTGGGCAGAGTTCTATACGCCGCAGACCGGTTGGCTCAACGCCGACGTGTCATTTGGATCTTCTGCTCGCAGGATGGGGGAGGAATGGCGCCGCCGCCACTATTTTGGCAATCTCGACCCGTGGCGCATGGTGGCAAACTGTCGGTTCCAGGCGGGGTTTGAACCTGTCTTTGACGGCATGCGCGAGGACCCCTACGATAACCAGATGGGTGAGGCTTCGGTCGACGGTCGCGGATGCCGTCAGCGCGAGATGCTCCGCACGGTCGAACTCATCGAAATGCTCGAAGTTCCATTTTCGGACTAATCGGTAGAAAGCTGTGATAAACTAACTCACGCATTGCGTGCCCGAGTGGCGGAATTGGCAGACGCAGTGGACTCAAAATCCACCGTTGGCAACAACGTGCGAGTTCGAGTCTCGCCTCGGGCACCATACATGCAAGTGAGCGTTCAAGGGGGTTGCAGCCCCCTTTTTCGTGCCGAACTCGCGTGAGCGCGCGGAGCGTTAAGCAAACAGGCCTGTGGCCTGTTTGTAGCGGAGCGTGGCGAGGGCGCCATGCGCCCGAAGCCCGGGGCTTCGCGAAGCGAAGACCCTTCGAGTCTCGCCTCGGGCACCATACATGCAAGAGAGCATTCAAGGGGGTTGCGACCCCTTTTTCGTGTACGTAATGTGATAACGCGCTGCGCGTGTTATTATCCACAAGGCGTTGTTCCCGCAATGCCCTAAAGAGGAACCCGAGGGTTCCCACCTTTTGGCGCCAATGAGCAGCTGACTGGTCATACAACTTAGATTCACTTCCTCAAATCGAGGATGTCTATGTGTACGACCTGGCTGCAAAGAAGCGCCGGGTTATTTTTTTATGAATGGAGGTAGGGAAAATAGCTAAGTCTGATGACACCCGCATCAACGACGAGATCACTGCATCTTCGTGCCGTTTGATTGGCGTCGATGGCTCTCAGCTCGGCCTGTTCGCCATCCGCGATGCCCAGCGCGTCGCCGACGATCAGGGTCTCGACCTGGTCGAGATCGCTCCCAACGCGGAGCCGCCGGTCTGCAAGGTCATGGACTACGGTAAGTTCAAGTACCAGCAGGCCATGAAGGCCAAGGCCGCTCGTAAGAACCAGTCCAAGGTCGAGGTCAAGGAAATGAAGTTCCGACCCAAGATCGACGTTGGTGACTACGAGACCAAGAAGGGCCACGTTCTGCGTTTCCTCAAGAAGGGCGCACGCGTTAAGATCACCATCATGTTCCGCGGCCGTGAGATGGCTCACCCGGAGCAGGGTCTTAACGTTCTCGAGCGTCTCGCCGAGGATCTTAAGCCTTACGCTACGGTCGAGTCCAAGCCTAAGATGGAAGGCCGTAACATGCTTATGCTGCTCGCCCCGATTAAGGGCGCCTTCGATGAGGATAAAGCGGCAAGCGATACCAAGTAACTAGTGTTCTGTAACCGATTAAGGAGTATTTCATGCCTAAGATGAAGTCCCACAGCGGCACCAAGAAGCGTTTCCGCAAGACTGGTACCGGCAAGCTTATGCGCGCCAAGGCTTTCAAGAGCCACATCCTGAGCAAGAAGTCCACCAAGCGTAAGCGTGGCTTCCGTCAGGAGACCGAGATCGCCGCTGCCGACCGCAAGGTCATCAAGTCGCGTCTCGCCTAAGTTCGCGTCCCGTTTTTCGTTTTACCGTCTAGGAGTTGATAGAACATGGCACGTATTAAGCGCGCTGTTGCCGCCAAGAAGAAGCGCCGTACCGTTATGCACCGTGCGAAGGGTTACTACGGTGCCGCTTCGCGTACTTACAAGCATGCTAAAGAGCAGGTCCAGCACTCCCTGCAGTATCAGTATCGTGATCGCCGCAACAAGAAGCGCGAGATCCGTTCTCTCTGGATCACCCGTATCAACGCTGCTGCTCGCCTGAACGACATCTCTTACTCTCAGTTCATGCACGGCCTGAAGGTTGCTGGCATCGAGCTCGATCGTAAGGTCCTGGCTCAGATGGCTTACGAGGACATCGAGTCCTTCAACGAGCTGGCTACCATTGCCAAGAAGGCTCTCGAGGCCTAATTGATTCTCTTGAATCGCTAGGGGAGTGTCGCGCTGTGCGCGGCGCTCCCTCTTTTTATCTAAAGCGCTGGTTTATATAGCAAAAGCGCGGGTAGATAGACAGTTACAGGTGACCGATCTTTATATATCTCTTAACCGAAGGGTCATCATCGGATACGTGCAGTACTTCTGCACTAGCCTTTCTATGACTTATATAGGAAGCGATGTGTTGTGTAGGACTTGTGAAGAGTGGAATTGACGTCCCACATTGCTTCGCGGTCTGGCAATATATCTCCTTGCCGCGCGGCCCGGTCGAACCGGATCAGCCGCGGGGCGTGCACCTTGAGAACCGGATACTGCGAGGATGGACACATTCAGTGTCGCATCCGGGCAGACATCGAACCATTTGAAATGGTCTAACTTGGATTTGTTTTTCGCAAGGCCGCCGAGAGGCGGCCCCGAGAAATTCCTTTTCCTATACTAAAACCATATGAAT
>CABUUJ010000002.1 GCA_902494715.1 uncultured Collinsella sp. | reverse complement strand
CTGTGGGCGCCAGCGGAATGTGGGGTCACCGCGCGGTCCGCATCTTATGGTGTCGACGCCAATGGTATATGGGTGCGCGATTGGCGTCATCAATTCAGAAGATATCAGTGCGGAATGTTTTCAGAGCTTTACCCTGTAGGGCCCCTGCTGCTACGTAGCAATCAGGGTATCTGGGGTAGACGGCGGCTTGGCTACGAGCTGGAGCTGAGGATCTGAATGGTTGGGTGCCGTTGTTGGGAGCGCAGGCGTTGCTGGTGACGATCACTTTGGGACTGGAATTTCCGCCTGCTAGCAAAAGGCCTCCGGAGCTGTTGCTCTGAAGGCCTTTCGCTTACTTGCAAATGCGCGCGCTAGTTGTTCTTGGTCAAGCGTTCGACGTCGTGGGCGATCATGTATTCCTCGTCGGTGGGGATGACCATGACCGTGACGGCGGAACCGGCGGCACTGATGACCTGCGGGCCGTTGCCCACGGCCTCACGGTTCTTGTTATTGTCGATGCGCACGCCCAGCCACTCAAAGCAGTCGCAGAAGGCCTTGCGGATCGACCAGTCGTTCTCGCCGATGCCGGCGGTAAAGGTAATGGTATCGACGCCCGCCATAGAAGCGATCATGGAGCCGGCCTGCTGCATGGCCTTATAGGCAAACATATCGAAAGCGAGCAGGCAGCGCTCATCACCCTCGGAAGCGCGCGTGCGGATGTCGCGGGCGTCGTTGGAGATGCCCGAGATGGCGAGCAGACCAGACTGCTTGTTCATCATGTCGTCGACTTCCTGGTAGCTGTAACCGCCCTCGCGCTGGAGGTAGCACACGGTGGCCGGGTCAATGGAGCCACAACGGGTGCCCATCATCAGGCCGTCGAGCGGCGTGAGGCCCATCGTGGTATCGCGGCACACACCGTCCTCGATGGCGGCAAGCGAAGCACCGTTGCCCAGATGGCACGAAAGCAGACGGTGGCAACACGAGCCCAGGATTTCCTTGGCCATCATCCACTCGTAGCGGTGGCTCGTACCGTGGGCGCCGTACTTGCGCACGTGGTACTTGTCGCACACGTCCTTGGGCAGGGCGTAGGTGTAGGCGACCTCGGGCATGGTCATGTGGAACGAGGTGTCGAAGACGGCGACGTTGGGCAGCTCCGGATACTTCTCACGACAATACTCAATCGCCGCGGCCTCGCCGTAGTTGTGCAGAGGAGCCAAGGGGGCTACCTCGAGAATCTTGGCCATGACCTCGTCGTCGACAACTGCGGAATCATCGAAGTGCCAGCCGCCCTGAACGATACGATGTCCAATGCCATCAATCGTAAAGTCGGTCTTCTCGAGCTCCTCGAGCACGCGAGCGATAGCAGAGCGGTGATCGGGGAAAGGAACCTCCTCGGTCTGCTTGGCGCCACCGTTCTCGGAGTGGCCAAAGATGCCCATGTCCGATCCGATACGCTCGCAATTGCCCTTGGCGAAAACCTCGCGGGTATCGGTATCCAAGAGCTGATATTTAAGGCTTGAGCTGCCGGCGTTGACAACAAGTACGTTCATGAGACTCCTTTGAAGTGCAATACGGTCGACGCAGACCCCTTAAGGCGGCCGCATTTTAATAAGAAGTTATCATATCATGATAAATAGCTATCATCATATCGCCCAACGAGCGCGAAAGAGGGGCTGAACGGCGCTTGGTCGTCCAGCCCCTCCCCTCTTGCAATTACTTGCCGTTGACGATGCGCTCGACGTCAGAAGCGATCATGAACTCCTCGTCCGTGGGGATGACGAAGATCTTGACCTTGGAATCCTTGGCAGACAGGCACCAAGCGCCATCGCCACGCAGGGCGTTACGGGCATGGTCCATCTTGACGCCCATAAAGGCCAGACGGTCGGCAACGCCGGCGCGAACGGCCGGAGCGTGCTCACCGATGCCGGCGGTGAAGACCAGCGTGTCCATGCCGCACATGGAAGTGGCCATCTCGGCAGCCTTGGCGGCAATCTTGTAGACGAACATGTCGAAGGCGAGCTGAGCCTCGGGGTCGCCAGCGGCGGCGAGCTCCTCGACGTTGCGGCAGTCGTTGGTCTTGCCACCGGTCACAGCCAAAAGGCCGGACTTCTTGTTCATCATCTCGTCGACCTCGTCGAAGGTGTAGCCACCCTCGCGCTGCAGGTAGCACACGGTAGCCGGGTCGATGGAGCCGCAGCGGGTGCCCATCATGACGCCGTCGAGCGGGGTGAGGCCCATAGTGGTATCCATGCACTTGCCGTCCTCGATGGCGCACAGGGAGGCACCGGAGCCGATGTGGCACACGACAACCTTGCGGGCCTCGCCGTTGGTCATCTCGGCGACCTTCTTGGAGATGTAACGATAGCTGGTGCCGTGGGCGCCGTACTTACGGATATGCAGCTTGTCGCAAACATCCTTGGGAAGGGCGTAGGTCTTGGCGACCTCGGGCATGTTGAAGTGGAAAGCGGTGTCGTAGACCGTAACGTTGGGCAGATCGGGATACTGCTCCAGGCAGAACTCGATAACGTTGGCCTCGGGGTTGTTGTGCAGCGGCGCCAGCGGGGCGACCTCGCGAATCTTGGCGAGGACGTCCTCGTCGACGAGGGAGGAATCGCCAAAGTACCAACCGCCCTGAACGATGCGGTGACCAATGCCTTCGATCTTGACGCCATTGGCCTCGAGGTCCTTCAGGACGACCTCGATGGCGACCTTGTGGTCGGGGAACTCGATGTTCTCGGTCACCTTCTTGGAGCCGTTGGCAGCATGGGTGAAGGTACCGCCGGTAAAGCAAACGCGCTCGCAGGAGCCCTTTGCGGACACCTTGTGGGATTTGGTATCGATGACCTGATACTTAAGGGTCGAAGATCCTGCGTTGACGACCAGAACGTTCATGTGTCTCCCTACTAACAGGCGGTGTGGCGCCGCCAGGTTACATACGCTTCAATAATAAACCCAAACGCCCTCGCGCTCGGGTTTATTGCGTTGATATCGTTGATATATAAGTTATCGGTGCCTAAATACTCATGACCTTTGACTTGTAAGACGAAAGAGCGCGGGGATATACACCAGGGAAGAAATCCCGAGCGCAACAAGCAATACGACTCGAATGCCCGCAACGCTACTCAACACAGCGTTGAGCAGATAGAAAAGAACAGCACCCACCGCCACCATCTGGCTTTGAACCGAAATCAATGAACAGCGCATCGAAGAATCGGCAGCATTTTGAAGAATTGAGTATTTAATTGGAGCAAATAACGAGTAAGCGACCGTCTGCAACACATAGAACACGGGCAGCAAATTAGCCGGAGTAAGGGAAATCAAAAACACAGCTGTCAATACTAAGCGAATGATGCCGCAAATACGCGCAAAACGGCCCTTGTCGACACGAGCAATCACGCTGGGCACAATAAACCCTATGGAGGCGGAGGCAAGGAGCTGGACCGCAATGGTCACGCCCGAAGCGACGGCATTCATTCCGCGGCCGGCAAGCAACAGTGAGAAAAAGTCTTCCAGAGCGACGAAGGCAAATGCCTGAGAACAGTCCATGATGAACGCTGACCGAAGAATGCCATTACCCGCAATAGCGGCACCGATCATCTTCGGGCTAATTCCATGCTCAGGTGACACCGCGGTGTCCTCTCTTCTCACCTCAGGAATACAGACAACGACAACCAATGTCAGCACCATTGTGATGATATCGACCGGAAGCCCAACGAGATACGCGCCAGCGGACGATATGAAACCGCCCACACAAGCGGAGAGGGCATAAGACGCATAGAAGACAAATCGCTCAACGATATTAAGTCTCACGAGTTGGTCCTGAGAGACGCTATCAATGTAAATCGCTTCGATGGATCCGCTCACACATGCAACGGCAAAACCCTTGAGAGCAAACGCACCGATTAAAAGCAGAGGAGATCGGACGAAGAGCAGGGCGGCGTAGTACCCAAGCATTCCCACAATGCCAACGAGGCCGCTTGTCTTTCGTCCAAACCTGTCAGCAATATAACCAGTAGGAACCTCAAGAATGAACTTGCTCACTTGATATGCAATCATCATGCTAGAAATCGCCACCATCGAGAATCCGACGAATTCAAGGTAAACCGTCAGAAAATACAAAATGGTGCTGAAGTTCGACAGAAAAACAAACGTCATATAAAGCAAAACCGTACGGTTTTTCATGCTCCGCCCTCCAAGAGTCAGCAATGTAAATCGGAATCTTGGAAAAGCATGGGGGCAAAGCTGTCAGCTATGCGTTGCAAGGCGTCAATAATCACTTGACGACACGAGGCCAAATGGCCTCAGGAAGCAAGATGACGCAATAGGTGAAGAAATACCGTCTGGTGTCGATCGGTCCAGGCATTTTGTCGATAGCAAAAATAGATGGGCAAGACCACGTCATGCGAGCCTTCAATGGAGCACTCGCTCACTTCCAATCCATCTGATGCGAGAGAAGAGCCAGAAAAACTCAATATCAATCCCCCGGCTTGAAGAAACTCAGCCTGCGCCCTGTTTCCGTATTCGACATCGCGAAAGCGGAAATTAACCAGCTGAGCTTCGGGACATTGATTGATTGCATTGAGACAGGGTGACAAATTAATTGGAACAGCGAGCCTGCCGCCCAGTAACTCACGGATGGTCATAGCGTCAACAGATTGATGACCAGCTGGGCACGAAAGAACCTTGAGCTCCTTTTCACCCAAGTATTTCGAAGAAAGGACACTGTCCCTTGGTTCCTCAAATGAAATGGCCGCATCCGAAATGCCAAGCACAAGTGATTCAAAGCATGTAGCCGTTGGCTGATGCCACACATCAAGGTGAATCTGAGGGTGCGAGCTTTCAAACGAGTCATACCAGTTTTCGAGAAAAAGGCGCCCCCGCCCATGAAGACAAGGGGCGTAAAGACGAAAGTGGCCGTCGGGCGAGACGCCGTCGTCCCTCGATTGAGCGTACTTTTTGAGATCGTCGACTTGTGCCAGGATCACGCGTGCACGACGCGCAAATTCTCTGCCCGCCGGAGACAAAACAGCCTCCCCCGCCGATCGGTTGAGCAAAACGATCTGATACTCAGATTCCAACTTTTTGATTGCCGACGAAACGGCCTGCGGACTCACATGAACGGCGCGAGCTGCTTTGCGCACGCCGCCATAGTTCGCTACCGCTTGAAGGTATTCGAGTTGAGAAAGCTGCATAGATTACTCCAAAGGCAGCCAAGTCGACGGACTACGCGTCCTCAGATGAGATTCTCGCCCAGGTTTTTGCCGCCGAGGACGTGCATGTGGAAGTGCATGACGGTCTGGCCGGCGTTGACGCCCTTGTTGGAGATGACGCGGAAGCCGTCCTCCAGGCCCTTGGTCTTAGCGACCTCCTGGATGGCGTGAGCCATGGCGCCCATGGTCTCGGCAGGCACGTTGTCGGCGATGTCGCTGTAGTGCTTCTTGGGGATCACGAGCGTGTGGACCGGCGCCTGGGGATTGAGGTCGTCGAACGCGATGACCTGATCGTCCTCATAGACAACGGTCGAGGGGATCTCGTGGTTGGCAATTTTGCAGAAGATGCAATCACACATGGTTGGTTCCTTTCTCGCAGACCAAGGTAATTATATTTGGTCGGGATGGTTAGAACGAGAGGTTGTCGTCGGTGTTGGCGGCTTCGCCGTCGGCG
The DNA here is from genome assembly GCA_902494715.1 of uncultured Collinsella sp. Taxonomy (GTDB): domain Bacteria; phylum Actinomycetota; class Coriobacteriia; order Coriobacteriales; family Coriobacteriaceae; genus Collinsella. The sequence goes on along the minus strand of CABUUJ010000002.1, from coordinate 92,383 downwards.
AGCACGTCGTTGCCGTCGACGCCCTTAAGGAGCACCGAGACCTTCTGCTCGGCATCGGACAGGCGGGTGCGCAGGCTCTTGAGGAGCTCGACGCCGCGGGTATAGCTCTCGAGCGACTCCTCGAGCTCCATATCGCCCGACTCCAAGCTGCGGATGATGAGCTCCAGCTCCTGCGAGGCCTGCTTGTACGTAAGCTGCTCGACCGGGGTCTTCTCTGCCATATCTGTTTCCTTTCCTAAAGGTTTATCGCTATGAAACGCGGTCTACTCGACCGTATCGACCGTTGCCGCCACGTTGCCGTCTGCCATGCGCACGCGGATGGCGTCGCCGGGCTTAAAGGTCTTGGCGCTCGTAGCCACCCCATCATCGCTGTACGCAATGGAATAGCCACGGGCAAGCACCTTGAGCGGCGACAGGGCATCGAGCGAGGCTGCCGCACGGCCCAGGTCGGACGCGGGTTTGCTGAGCATCGTGCGCCCCTGATGCTCCAGGCGGGAACTCGCAAGCGTGAGCGCATGGCGCTTGCCATCGAGCCCCGAGGTGCTTGCAACCAGACGCTCGGGCAGACGCTCGAAGTTGGAGCGGAAGGCCCCAACCGAACGCGTTATGGCGCCCGACAGGCGATCGGCAGTCAGCGCAAGCTCCGATTCGCGACGCTCGACCATAAATGTGGGGTCGTTGAGGCACGGGCGGCACGCAGAGGCATCGAGTGCATCGCCCAGACGGACCGTATAGGTATCCCAGGCGCGGCGACCGCGCTGATCGAGCATCTCCAGGTCGACCTGGGCCGACCCAATCATCGATGCCATCGCTGCTCCCAGACGCTGATGGCGCGTCTCGAGCACGTCGGCCAGCTCCGTCATAGCCGGCGCCACCGATTCTGCCGCTGCCGTGGGCGTGGAGGCGCGGCGGTCGCTCACCATGTCGCAAATCGAGGTATCGGGCTCATGGCCAATGCCGGTCACCACGGGCACAGGACAAGCCGCCACAGCGCGGGCAAGTTCCTCGTCATTAAAGGTCATGAGATCCTCGAAGGAGCCGCCGCCGCGCACCAGCAAGATGCAGTCGGGCGCTGGCGTAATGGAAGCGGCGCGGCGCAAGCCCTCGATGAGCTCTGCCGGCGCACCCTCGCCTTGAACCTTGGCACCCACGCAGACGAGCTCGACGAGCGGGTTGCGACGGCGCAGCGTGCGCTTGACGTCGTCGATTACGGCACCCGAAAGCGAGGTGACGACCGCCACGCGCGAGCAGAACACCGGGATGCGACGCTTACGCGCCTCATCCATCAAACCCTCGCGGCGTAGCTTTTCGGCCAGTTGCGCCACTTGTTGACGCAGCAGGCCCTCCCCCGCCAACGAAAACGAGCGAGCGACAAAGCTCATGCGGCCCGTGGGCTTATAGAGATTGAAGTTACCCTTAAAGCTCACCTGCATGCCGTCGCGCAGATCGAAGGTGCGCTTAAGATAGGCGCCCTTCCAGATGATGCAGTCGACGGCGGCCGAATCGTCCTTGATCTGGAAATAGCAGTGGCCGCTTCGGGCGTTAGGACCACGAAAACCCGTGACCTCGCCCAAGACGCTCAGCTGCGGAATGGCATCGAGCGCACCGGCGGCGATCTCCACCGCCTGGCTCACGCTGAGCTCCTTGCGCTCCTGATCGTCCGAGCCGTCGAACTCGGCGGAAACGGCATTGCCGGTTAGGTTCCAGCCTGCCACGCAGCCTCCTTTCGTTATCGCGCACAGAGGCTCCGGCCCTGCGCAAATTCAAATCCAACACATAGTACAGCGCCGCAGGGACACAAATCCCCACGGCGCCTGTCAAGCCAATTTGTTATCGGTTGGAGTTTCTGTTGTAGCGAGCCATAAGGTAGAGCAGCTGAATGATCGAAGTGAGCGCTGCGGCCACATAGGTAAGCGCGGCTGCCGTCAGCACCTTCTTGGCGCCGCTGACCTGTTTGGAACTCATACCCGACTGCTCGATGTACGCCACAGCGCGTCGGCTGGCGTCAATCTCGACAGGCAACGTAACGAGTTGGAACAGCACGCTAAACGAGAAGAAGATCAACGCGAGGGTCGTGAGCCCGGCAATGTTCATAAACAGGCCCAAGAGCAACACGATGGTCCAGGTGTTCTGGGTAAAGTTGACGACTGGGACCAGGGCGGTGCGCACCTTCATCATGGCGTAACCGCTTTGACGCTGGGCGGCATGGCCCGCCTCGTGGCAGGCGACGGCAACGCTTGCGACCGACCCGCCCGAACGGTTGGCGTCCGAGAGATACAGGTTGTTATCCTGCGGGTTGTAGTGGTCGGTGAGCTCACCAGCCACGCCCTTGATACCCACGGCGTTGCAACCGTTGGCGTCGAGCATGCGGCGAGCGACCGTGGCACCCGTATCGCCGTCCGAGCGAACCTTGGACCAGGTCTTGTACGTCGAGTTGATATAGCTCTGCGCAGCAAGGCCAAGCACTGTACAAACAAGAACAACCAGCAGGTACAGCGGGTCGATGCCAAAGCCGTAACCATAGTAATAGGGCATGCGAATTCCTCCGAATCGAGTTACACGTTGGACGCATTCTACCCACTCAAGCGGCTAGGCTTCCCTACAGGAGCTCGATTTTGCCGTCCTTCACGGTGAGTCCCATATTGCCGGAAAGCAGATCGTCCAGACGCGAACCCACAAGCTCAAAACGCCAGCCTTCGCGCAGGGGACTTTGCTCAGGATGCTCAATGTAGTCGGCCAGGTCATCGCGCGAGGCAATGACCGAGGTCGCCACGCCCGAGCGTTCGGCAACCAGGCGAATAAGCGCATACATAAGGTCGGTCACGCTCTCAAGCTCCGGCGAAATCTGGCGATGTCCGCGCACCATGAGCGGCAGGCGATCGCGCGGGCAGCTCGCGCCGCGCTTGATGGCCATCAACGCGCCATCCACGTCGCGCTCTCCCAGCTGGTCGGTACCGCGGATGCTGCGGAACTCCTCGACACGCACGGGATTGCGCTTAACCAGGGCCAGCAGCGTATCGTCGGACATAACCCACTTGCGCGGGATATTGCGGCGCTCAGCGCGGTCTTCACGCCAGGCGGCAAGCTCACGCGCAATGCCCAGCTGATGGCGGCTACACGAGTTGATGCGCTTGACCTTGCGGAATGCCTCATGGCGATCGGCACGGTAGTGCGACTCGTCGGCCAGAGGACGCAACTCGTCGAGCACCCAGTCCACGCGGCCCAGCTCGCGCAGGCGGCTCATCATCTCGGTATAGGCGACGATCAAGTACTTGACGTCATCGATCGCGTACTCGATCTGCTTATCGCTCAGCGGGCGGCGCGACCAATCGGTCAGCGACTCGGTCTTGGGCAGCGATACGCCGCAGAATGTCTGAACGAGCGCACCATACGAAATCTGCTGGCGCTCGCCCAAAAAGGCGGCGGCAACCTGTGTGTCAAAAATCGGTCGCGGCAGTACGCCCACGGTGTGGAGCATAACTTCCATGTCCTGTGAGCAAGCATGGAATACCTTGGCCACGTCCTCGTCGGCCATAAGCTCGGCAAGCGGCGAGAGGTCGTCGATCACCAACGGATCGACCGCGACACTCTCGGCGGGGGTGGCAATCTGGACCAGGCACAGGCGCGGATGAAACGTGCGCTCGCGCAAAAACTCGGTGTCGACGGCAATCGCGTCGAACTCGCGGGCGCGCTGGCAAAAGTCGACCAGAGCCTGATGTGTGGAAATGTACATATCAACCCATCGAATAAGGTTAGGCCCGAAAAACACGGGTAGGATATCGGCATTGCTCTACAACTATACTCGGTTAGTCACAGAACGGGAACGTAAGTATGCGCTGCCTTATCATCCACAACCCGGCATCGGGTCCCAGCTCCGATGAAATCTACGCATTCACGCACGCCCTTGCACAGGGCGGCGACGAGGTCGTAATGCGCTTTATCGGCGATGGCATGGAGCCCGAGGACGCGGTAGCGGACGTTCGCGAGTTCGATCGCGTGGTCGTTTCGGGCGGCGACGGCACCGTCTCCAACGTGCTCGACCAGATGCGCGGGTGCGGTGTCCCTACGCTCGTCTTCCCCTCCGGCACGGCTTGCCTGTTCTTTAACAACATCGGCAATGCCCCCGAGGCGGCGGCACTCGCCAAGGCTTGTCGCGCCGGCCGCACGGTCAAGGTGGACATGGGTGAGCTCTTTTGGCTCGACGAGAACGGTAACGAGAAGCGCCACGGCTTCATCATCATCGCCGGCTCGGGCTTCGACGCCGAGATCATGATGAAGGCCGCTCCCACCAAAAACGACATTGGCGAGATCGCCTATTTCCTGTCGGCACTCGCCACACCCAACCCCACGGTGGCGCACTTCACCATTGAGCACGACGGCATTGTCGAGGAGCTCGACGGCATCTGCTGCATGGCAGGCAATACCTCGGTCATCCAAAACGACATCAACCTATTCCCTAACTGCCGCATGGACGACGGCATGGTCGACATCGTCGTTATTGAGCCCGTACGCACGGTGCAGCTGCTCCCCACGGTAATTACCGCCGCGCTCGACCCCGCTGGCAAATTGCTCGGCCGTCCGCAGTTTAAGATCATCCAGACCAAGGAAGCCAAGATCACCTGCACGCCATCGCTGGGCATGCAGTTCGATGGTGAGATCATCTCCAGCAACTCCGGCGTCTTTGGCGCCCGCGCGCTTCCGCAATGTCTCGACCTCATCGTCGACGAATTTTCACCGCTCGGAAAATAGGAGGACCCCATGAACGACAATCCCCTGATTGGCTTTATCGTCATCGTCTTGGCCATGCTCGTCGGTTACGCTATCAATGTGATTCATCGCCGAAAGAAGTAAATCCACATTGGTATGATATTCATCCAGTTATCGACTCTCCCGCTGTTTATGCAAATCCTAAACAGCGGGAGAGTTTCCTTTTTGAGCACTGCCTGGCGCTTTATTCAGCTATAGTAAATGCAGGGTGCCTTTATTTAACTAAAGCTATAAAATGAGTATTATTATCCGCTCATCGTATATTTCTTCGCGCTCATCGAGTAAATCCTGTTGTCAAATGAATACTCTTTACACTTCCTTTAGGCTAGTAGATGTATTTATTAGCTGAAGCTCCGTACGGTTTCGCGGGGTTTCAACAGTTGGGAGGGATCATGAGGTTTACTCATCCTGTCAACACGCTCAAGAAGCTTGGCTGCGGCCTTGCATTTGGAGCAGCGGCCATCATGGCCATGCCGACTTCGGCGCTCGCTTGCACCCAGATCTACATGGGCAGCCAGCTCACGGCAGACGGCAACACGTACTACGGCCGCTCCGAGGACTTCGGCCCGCGCTACATCAAGCACTTTGGCATCGAGCCCGCACACAAGGACGGCAGCAAGTACACCTCGATCGAGTCCGGCTTTGAGTACAAGTCCAAGGGCGCAACCTACCGCTACACCTTCGTTCGCGACAACCCCTCTCAGTGGGAAGATCGTTACGATGCATATTCCGAGGCTGGCATCAACGAGAAGGGCGTTTCCTGCTCTGCCACGCTGAGCACCTCCTATAACGAGAAGGCAGAGGAAGCCGACCCCGTCACCGAGGAGACCGGCATCGGCGAGTACAACTACGCCAGCGTCATTCTGGGCGAGAGCGCCACGGCCCGCGAGGGTGTCGAGCTCCTCGGCAGTCTGATTGACGAGCAGGGCGTCTGCTCCAACGACCAGATCATCATTGCCGACAACAACGAGACCTGGCTGTTTGCAGCGCTTTCCGGCCATCAGTGGATTGCCATGAGGCTCACCGACGATATCGCCTCGCTCAATCCCAACATCGGCAACCTCACCTATGACGTCGACCTCGACGACACCGAGAACTGCCTCCACTCCGAAGGCATCGAGTCCATGCCTAAGGAGAAGGGCTTTGCCGAGTACACCGACGGCAAGTTCGACGTCGCCAAGACTTACGGTGAGGAGATTAGCGAGGCCGGTATGCACCAGTGGTCGCGCTATGTCCAGGGCCGCGATTACTTCATGGCTCCGCTTACCGAGGGCACCGACTACGAGATCGTCAAGGACGAGCGCGAAGACGCTCGTGCCACGACCGGCGCCCTGGTCCACGAGATGCAGCCGCTGTTCTTTACGCCCGGCAAATCCGACTGGAACACCTTTGAGATGATTCGTTCCTTCGCCGCTCGCGGCGAGAATGTCGCCGGCCTCAACGCCAACACCGACGGCGCCTATGCCATCGGCTCCAACCGCAACACCGAAATCCACACCTTCCAGATCCGTCACGGCATGGACCCAGAGATCGCTACCATCCAGTGGGAGATGCTCTCCAACGCCGAGTTCTCCGTCGCTATCCCCCTCTATTCCGCACTGCTCACCGAGGTCAGCCCCTACTTCAGCGATCAGGATGTCTCCTTCGATCACTGTGAAGAGGAAGACGTCGTGAACAACGAGGAGCCCAAGAACTCCATCAACTACGTTCTCATGGACATCAACACGCTTGCCTATGAGAACCGCGACAGCTGCGCCGCCGGCGCCCGCGCCTATCTCGACGCCTTGCAGAAGGAGCTCATTGAGCAGAACCTGACCGTCGACGAGGCCATGCAGGCCGCCAAGGACACCGAGGCCCGCACCGCTCTGGCCAACAAGGCCGGCAAGGCAGCGACCAAAAACACCTATGTCAAGTGCAAGGCCATGCTCGAGGAGATGCGCGACTACCTCAAGGAGGGCGACTTCTCCGAGGAGTTCGTCCCGAGTGACTATGATGCCGACAACGACCGCCTGGTCGAGTCCATCACCTACGCCGACGAGGCCCTCTCCGATGAGGACGTTGCCGAGCCCGAGGTCGAGGAAGAGGCGACCGAGGAGAAGTCCGAGGGCAACAACATGGCCACCATGGCCGTTGGCGCCATCGTCATCATCGGTGTCTGCGGCTTCGTGCTTTATCGTCGCAAGAAGGCCTAAGACCCTCACGTTCCGAGAGACGGGCGGGGTCGCATGAGTCATCCCGCCCGCTCAGCCTGCCCTTTTGACCGGCAGGAAACGCCGCCGAAATCTTTTCAAAAAAAGATTTCCCCGCACACACTTCGCTGTGCTATAGTGCAGCGCAACAGCAACGAGGTGCAACCGCGCCAAGGCATCACGAAAGGAGCCACCAAGATGAAGAACACGATGAAGTCCCTCAACAACTGGTGGTGGCGTGATGCGAATACGATCGGTCGACAGTGAGTCCCTCACGCCTGTTTTTGCGCTCTAGGTGATTGGAAGGCCTCCGGTTTCGACCGGGGGCCTTTTTCTATCTCGAGCCCGATCGCATTCACATCACGCGCCTCCGTTTTTCTCTTACACTCCCCATTTCGAAAGGACTTTCACCATGTCTCAGAGCACCACCGCCACCGCCCAGCCCCGCACCGTCCAGACCGCCGACCGCGGCAAACTCGATATCCGCGCCCTTGTCCTGCTCGCCATCCTGCTTGCCGCAGGCTTCATCCTCAACTTCACCGTCGGCAAGGCAATCTCGGGTATCTCGGGCGGCATGATCAGCCCCGAGTTCATCATCTCGGCCTTCTGCCTCACCATCCTGGTCGTTCGTCCCAACATTGGCCAGGCGCTCGTCATAGGTCTCATCTCGGCGGCCGTGATCCAGATCACCACCACCTCGCCGTTTGTCGATTTTGCCGCCGAAGGGATCGCCGCCATGCTCATGGCCGTCATTGTCAACGCCGCCGCCAAGGACGGCCAGGTTAAGCCCGTCGTCGCCATCGTCGCAACATTCGTGACCACCTTTGTCTCCGGCGTCATCTTCATGGTCATCAAGATGGCCATGCTCGGCGTGGTGGGCGAGCTCGCCGCGGCCATGCTGCCCGTCGTCGCCATGACCGCCGTGTTTAACGTTATTCTGGTCGGCGCTCTCTACATGCCCATCCAGAAGGCCCTTAAGCTCAACTAACCTGCTCGGCTTTACGAGCCACCCCATCTTGGCGTTCATTCGTCGCTCGCGTACCCAAGTACGCTTCGTTCCTCTTTCGCGCCAACCTGGGGCACCTCGTAAAGCCGTCTCCGTGCTTCACCACCAAAGACTGTCCCAAACAACGAGCTTTTTGGGGACGTTCTTAAACGACTAGTCATATAAGAACGTCCCCGATGACTATGAAAGGTATCCATGGAAACGATCATCAACGTCGACGATGTCTCGTTCTCCTATGGCGCGCAAACCGAGCAGGCGCTCAGCCACGTCTCGTTCAGCGTGAACAAGGGAGATTTCATTGGCATCATCGGGCCCTCGGGCGCCGGCAAGTCCACACTTGCCGCCTGTCTGTCGGGCGCCGTGCCTCACCACTACACCGGCGCCTTTTATGGCTCCGTGTTAGTTGACGGCCACGACACCTGCGAGGTCTCGCTCACCGACATATCGCAGATTGTCGGCAGCGTGCTGCAAGACATCGACACGCAGATGGTCGCTTCGGTCGTTGAGGATGAAATGCTCTTTGGTCTCGAGAACTTTGGCGTTCCGCACGACCAAATCGAGCAGCGCGTGAGCGAGACGCTTAAGACCGTCGGCATTAGCGACCTGCGCGACCGCGAGATTGCCACCCTCTCGGGCGGCCAAAAGCAAAAGGTAGCCATCGCTGCCATCCTCGCCATGCGCCCGCGCGTCTTAGTGCTCGATGAGCCAACCGCAGCACTCGACCCCGCCAGTTCCACCTTGGTCTTCGAGACACTGCGTGAGGCAAACCGCACGCTCGGCATCACCATCGTCATTGTTGAGCAAAAGGTCGCCTTGCTTTCGGAGTACTGCAACCGTGTGTTGGTGCTCGATCACGGCCAAATCGCGCTGCAAGGTGAGCCGCACGAGGTCTTTGCGCACACCGACAAGCTTCGCGCCATCGGTGTCGATTGCCCGCGCGTCACGCGCATCTTCAACAGTCTCGAGGCCGATGGCCTGGTAAGCGGCACGCCCTGCCTGGATGTCGACGAAGCAGAACGCCTGATCACGGAAATCGTCGACCCCGACCGTGCGACAAGTGATACCCAGGCGCCAGCCGGCTCCCCGCACGCACCGTCGCTGCGCCCGCATGCGAAAGACGCCGAGCCGGTGCTCGCCTTTGACCATGTCGAGTTTTCCTACCCCCATGGAGGCGCCGCCGTCCACGACCTCAACTTGACGCTCTACCCCGGCGAGCTCGTGGGCATTGTCGGCCAAAACGGAGCCGGCAAAACCACGCTCACCAAACTGCTCACGGGTTTGCTCAGGCCCGCATCGGGCAGCGTACGCGTTACGGGCTTGGACACGGCATCGGTTCCCACGAGCCGCATCGCACGCGAAGTGGCAACGCTTTTCCAGAACCCCGACCGCCAAATCTGTAAAGACACCGTGCTCGACGAGGTCGCCTTTGGTCTAGAACTTGCCGGCATCGACCGCGCCGAAGCTCTGCGTCGCTCCCAGCTGGTCATCGACCGTTTTGGTCTGCCCGCCGACGAGGCACCGTTCTCGCTGTCGCGCGGCCAGCGCCAGATGGTGGCACTCGCCTCCGTTGTAGTGGTCGAGCCCAAGATCGTGGTGCTCGACGAGCCTACGAGCGGTCTGGACTACCGCGAGTGCATGACTGTGATGGAAACGGTGCGCACCATGGCCGAGCGCGGTTGCGCCGTCATCATGGTCTGTCACGACATGGAAGTCGTTTCCGACTTTGCCGAACGCATCGTGGTGATGGCCAACGGTCGCATCCTCGACCGGGGCCGCACGCACGAACTGTTCTCGAACATCGAACTCATGCAGCAAGCCTACGTTGAGCCGCCCCAGGTCATCGAACTCTCGCGCCGTCTGGCATCTACCGTCTCGCCCGCCTTTACGCAGGTGAGTGAGGTCACTGATATCGTACGCATTACCGAGGAGATGGTCCGCCGTGGTTAACGTCATCGACTACATGCCGGGTGACACGCTGCTACACCGCCTGAACCCCGTCATCAAACTGGCCCTCGCCGCCGCCATCATCATCGGCATTTTCTTGTCCGACACCTATGTGGCACTGCTGGGCTTTCTGGCGCTCACGCTCGCGCTGGGAGCCTACGCCGGTGTCGTCGACCGCCTGCTCGCGCTGCTCAAGCTGCTGATTCCGCTCGCGTTCATCATGCTGGTGCTGCAGCTGGCTTTTATGCGCGATGGCAACATCGTGTGGGGCTTCGTTACCGACACGGGTCTCATCACCGGCTCCAAGGCATGCCTGCGCCTGCTGGGCGTAGCGCTACCACTCATCCTGATGCTCATGGTGACCAAGCTCAACGACCTTGCCAACGCCTGCGTGGAGGTGTTGCACGTGCCGTATCGCTACGCCTTCACCTTTACCACGGCACTGCGCTTTGTGCCGGTGTTTGGCCAGGAGATGAACGCCATCATGGAGGCGCAGACCGCACGCGGCGTCGAGTATGACACCAAGAACCCCATCAAGAAGCTCAAGCTCATGCTGCCGCTGTGCGTGCCGCTACTGATCTCGAGCGTGGGTAAAACCGATGCCACGGCCTTGGCGGCAGAGCAACGTGGCTTCTACCTGCGTACGCGCGCGAGCTCGTACAAGCGATACCCCATCAAGGGTCTGGACATTGCCATACTTATTGTCAGCATTGCCCTCATCGTCCTCGGCTTCCTGTTCTAACCCATCGTCACCGGCAACCGACAAACGCAAAAGGCCCCGGCTCGCATCAAACGAGCCGGGGCCTTACTGTTTTCCAAGATAAAACCAACCAAAATAAACCTGTCCCTTTTTGGCAGGTCGAGGGCTACAGGCGGTAGGGGGCTCCGCTACGGATAATGGACTCGCGTACCAGGACGTCCATAGCGTCGAGAGTGATCTCGGGCATCTCTCGGTACTTTTGCAGCACCGAGAGCTCGGTGCAGGCCAGGATGACGCGATCGCAGCCGCTGCGAGCGAACTCCCACATCACACGATCGAACTTATCCATATCGGGCTCGCGTCCTGCCTTCACGTCATCGTAGATGAGCGACATCACGTCGGCCTGACGCTTCTCGCTGGGGTAGACGACTTCGACACCTGCCGCCTCGCACTCGCGCCCGTAGACGCCGGCGCCCACGGTGCCGTCGGTACCCATAATGCCGATCTTGCGCACCGGCTCGGCCGGCATGCTCAAGTTGGGGTCGAACTCGCACTCCCCCATCACCGCGCCCGCCAGGGCATAGCGAACCGACTCGCGCGGCATATGGATAATCGGCACCTTGGTAAACGACTGGATCTGGTCGTAGAAGTAGTGTGACGTGTTGCAGGGAATGGCAATGTGCGCACAGCCCAGCCCCTCGAGCGCCTGCGCACATTCCTTCATGGTCGCCAGCAGCTCGGCATGCTCGCCGGTCTTGATGGCCAGCGTACGGTCGGGCATGGTCGACTTAGAGAGCACCACCATGTCGATATGCTCCTGATCGCAGGCGGCCGCCGTGTGACGCACCACCTGGTCGTAGTAATACGACGTGGCCTCGGCGCCCATACCGCCGATAACTCCCAGTTTTTCCATCGCCGCCTCCTTGGTGACACTCGCACCATTGCGCGTATCATACCCGCGCCCGCCCGATACAAACCGGGCGGGCGCGACGTTCATCCTATTTGTAATACGTCTTGAACAGCTTAAAGTGACGCAACTTGGTGTGCCACATGCGCAGCCAGCGGTTAAAGACAAAGTCGCCCTTCATAAACGAAGGATCGGCAGCCTTGCCCTCCTTGGCCAGACGATGCGCCTTCGCACGCAACTCGGGGTCCTTGACGTACTTGTCAACGACGCCCATGGGGACGACCATCCACAGCGCCTCGTCCTGCGCCGTCACAAACTCAGGCTCAAACGGGCGGTTGTACACGTACTCATCCACCACGTATTTGGCAACGTTAAAGCCGCTGTTGGTGACGTAGTAGTTACTGCGGCCCTGACGCGTGTTGAAGTCAAAGAACTTAAACGAACCATCGCGCTGGTCGTACTTGACGTCGAAGTTGGAGAAGCCCGTAAACTTAAGGTCCTCGAGTAACTTGCGCACGCCGCCCATGAGCTCGTCGTTAGACTCGGTAATGATGCATGCATGGTTGCCGACGCCGTGAGGCTGGTGCTCCTCGAGCAGCACGTGGCCCAGGCACATCATGCGAACCTTGCCGTTGCGGTCGGAATAGCTGGTAAGCACGCGCATGTACTCGTCGTTGCCGGGCACGCGGTCCTGCAAGATGAGATCATCGGTGTAGCCACTGGCGTACACATCGCGAATGACCTGCTCCAGCTCGGCGCGATCGGCAATCTCGTAGGCCTTCTTCTGGCCCTCGAACTCGTGCTCCCACCACATGATGCCGTCAGAGGGCTTCAGAATCATCGGGAAAGGGAAGTCGATCTGGTCGAGCACCTCGGCGGAAGCCTCGCCCTGGGCGTTGAGCATCGCCATGGTAAAGGTAAACGTGTGCGGATAGGACACACCGTGCTTCTCGCACAGCTCGTAGAAGATCTCCTTCTTCTGGCACTGCTCGAGCATGCTGTAGGGCGCATAGGGCGCGATGACGTTGGAGGCAAGCTGGCCGGCATCCTGAGCCTGTGCGGCAAGCGCGACGTAGTTATCGCCGCAGCCCATGAGGATAATCTTCTTATCGGGATTGGCCTGTGCAATGCCGTTGACGGTCTCGATCATGACCGGCATGGTGTCAATATCCACATTGGGCGTATAGTCGATAATCTGGCTGCGGTATGCAGGACCCGTCTGATACTTGCCAAAGACCAGGCTCTTGACCTGATACTCCTCGTAGAAGGCGCGCGCCACCGAATAGGCGTTGATATCGCCGCCGAGCAGCACGGGTATAAACTCGCGCTCAGTAAACTGCAATGCCATGGAAACTTCCTATCATCAACTGCCCGTACGATGGGCGGTCTTTATGCAACTGGTTTATTCTAGCGTGCCAAACCGCCGCTTCCCAAAGTTCCACCATATCTATGGCAAGCAGGCGCTTATGATCGAGCCCGCAGGGTTCCGTAACGTTAAAGTTGAACTCTATGGTTTCTTAACAATTCACTATAACTGCAGGTCAAGGCCAAAACCTCAAGTTCAACTTGACCCTTTAGAACCTTTAAGGTTCAAGTTGAGGTCGAAAGCAGTAGTAGAATACCTTTCGAACTATAACCTACGATTGATTGCAGAGGGACTGGATGCAGCATTCGAACCATCGCACCGCAGCGCTCATCGCGTCGAAGCCGGCTCGTATCATCACGAGCGCCGCGCTCGCCGTTGCACTGACGGCCGCGCCGATGCTCTCCCCCGTCGCAGCCTATGCCGCCTCGCAGGCAACGCAGGATCAGCTTTCCGCTGCCCAGCAGAAAATCGAAACCGCCACGAGTGCCTACAACGAAGCCCGCACCAAGCTCGAGGATCTGCAGAAGCAAATCGACACTAACGAGGCAAGCATCGAGAAGATCGAAGCCGAACTTCCCGATCAACAGGCCAAGGCGAGCTCCGCCATGCGCGATCTGTATAAGTACCAGAAGGGCACCAACCCCATCGTGAGCTTCCTGGTCAACGCGCAGAGCCTGGGCGAGTTCATCACCACCTGCAAGTACACCAACCAGATCACGAGCTCGAGCGTCGATGAGATCGAAGAGCTCAACAAGATGCAGACCGAACTCGAGCAGAACAAGACCGAGCTCGAGCAGGCCAAGTCCCAACTCGAGACCGAGCAGAAAACCGCCGAGGACGCACTGGCACAGGCCCAGCAGCTTCGCAGCGAAGCCCAGGCAAAGGCCGAGCAGGAGAATGCCGCCGAGCTGGCCAAGCTCGAGGCCGACAAGGCCGCTGCCGCCGAGAAGCTCTCGGGCGAGGGCGTGAGCGGCAACAACTCCAACAGCCAGGCCAATAACGCCAACACCACCATCGACACCACGGTGAACAGCTCCAATACCGGCAACTCCGATTACGACTCGTTTATCAACGAGTGGACGAGTCGCATCGACAACTACCTCGCCGGCTCCCCCATGGCAGGCCAAGGTTACAACTTTGCCGTGGCAGCCTGGAACACCGGTGTTGACCCTCGCTGGTCTCCCGCCATCGCCTGCATCGAGAGCAGCAAGGGCCTCTATTGTGCCGGCTCCTATAACGCCTGGGGCTGGAGCGCCCGCGGCGGCGGCTGGCGGAGCTTTGGTAGCTGGAGCGAGGGCGTCTCTGCCCACGTTGCCTACCTGGGCGCCAACTATGGCTCCACGCTTACCCCGGCAGCCGCCAAAAAGTACTGCCCGCCCACGTGGCAGGACTGGTACAACAAGGTTGCAACCCAGATGAACCGCATCTAAGATCAACGTCAAAGGGCCCCAATTGGGGCCCTTTTTCTTTTACGCGACGGAGGTATCGACGACGCCGGTCGCGTTTGCAATGGCAACAATGATAATCATTGCCAACAAGAGCACACCCATAGCCTTGAGCCAGAGCTTTGCAAGCTTTTTACCGCGGTATCTATCGAGTAGCTCAAACCGCCGGCGAAGGCGGCGTTTGTCGAGCATCACAAAATGAATGAGCACTACGAGAGCGTCGACGAAGATAAAATACTCAATCGCGAGAAACCACATCGGGTAGTTTTGGTTGGCGTCCGTAGGATGAAAAACGGCAAAATGGCTTCCGGCAAAGAAAACAAGTAGCGAAAGATAGACGAATGCGTTCCAAATGCGCCCAACGGTGTCGGGAATGCGGGAGAGTAAATTCGGGCGCTCAGGCACCAACGGCAATCCACCCTGAGACTGATCCGTGGGGAGCACGGGCGCAGGGCACACGGCTCGCCGCTCCGGAGGCTCTTGGAAGGAAGCAGCATTCGGCGCGGACGACGCATACGATGCGCGTGCAGCGTGCCCTAGCGCCTTCGCGCTTGCAAAGCGCTTGTCCGGATCGAGCGCCATCGCCATGCAAATAACATCGGCAAGCGAGGCGGGGACGTCACGTGCCTCGCATTGCTCGCGTATGTTCCGACCTGGCTTGGGATCGGCCCCCGTCAGACAAAAGAACAGCAGGGCACCGAGCGCATAGACATCGCTGCGCACGCTCGTCTGGCCAAAACCATACTGCTCGGGCGGCGCATAGGGACGCGTGCCAAACTTAACGGTATCGGCATCGGCTCCCTCGCGCCACACGCGAGCGATTCCCAAATCGATAATCACCAGCGATGAAAACGTCATGCCTGTATCGGGCGTATAATTCGCGCCCGACACGATGATATTCGAGGGCTTTAGGTCGCGATGGATCACCGGAGCGGCCATCTCCCCCGCCGACGCAAAGCCGGCATGGAGCTCCGCAACTGCATCACAAAGGGCGCCAAACAGCTCACAAGCATAATCGGGCGTCGCACCCAAACGCCCCACCAGGGCCCCGAGCGTTTCGCCTTCGATGTATTCCATGACCACGCAAAGCTCGTCGCCCACGCGGCGGCAATCGACAATCCGAGGCAAGTGCTCGTAACGTCGCCCGGCATGCTGGGCCGCAAACAGGCGTTCATACGCCCCGCCAATCTGGGCCGACGCGTCGATGCACTTGCGAACAAAGGGGCCAAGAGATCCTCCGCCGGAGCCCTCAAAGTACACGAGCTCGGTCGTCTCGACGTCGGAGTGCTTGAGCACACGGTCTACGCGATAGCTGTCATCACGCTCAAGTGACGCCAGCTGTCCGGCGAGCGCAGCGGTCAGCTCGTCATCGGAATATGTTGGGCTCTGAGTATCCATAGCGTCCATGATAACGCAGGGCGCGGACGCCCCATGACGCCCGTGCCCTGCACGTTCTAAATATCGTGAACGGCGCTTCCGCCGACAGCTAACTGTTAGCTCACCGTTTCTTCACCAAAGCGATACAGCTCCTCGTTCACCTTTTGTAGGCTGCAGCCACGATCGATACAGAAAATGATGATGGCGTCACGGCGGTCCTTGCAGTTGAGGACATTGGCGCCCGCCGCCGACAAGGCGCGGTTGGTCTCCTTGAGCGTCAGCGCCATGGCAAAGGCAATCTGCAGCACCTTATTGCGGCTCGGATGCCGCGCACCGGTAAAGATCTGATAGCCAAACGTCTCGTTGAGGTCGGCCATACGCACCACGCGCGAGCGCTCCAGCCCCTTTTCTTCCAAAAGCTGTTTCAGATACTCCGAAAGTGACGGGGCGGTAAAGTCGTGCTCTTTGATATAGCCCTCGATACTCGGGGCGTCAAGCAGCTCGTTGAGCAACTCTTCGGTTAGCTTCTTATCGGGCATACGACCTCACCCCCAGCTCGCATAGTAACCATGTTTTTAATTCTAGTTAAAAACCGCTCACGTCAGAACGTTCCCAGCTGGCAACCTGATCGGGAGATACCGTGCTCATCGCTTCGAACTTCCAGGTGCCGCCCGCTTTGAGATGGTTGGTGTTCGCAAGAGCCGTTCCCACCTGATTGCCGTCTGCGTCATACAGAACATACTCAATCTGAATGTAGCTTTGCTCTTTATCCGTATTATTGGTCAACGTGCCAGTGATCTTATACGCGAACTGATTAGACGTATCCCCGGCCTCATCCGAAACCGTATAGGGTTCTTGTGCCTCTTTTTTCTCCTCGACTTGCTGGGTCTGTTCGGCAGGCTTTGCTGCATCACCCGTAGACGAATCGGACGAGTTACCGCCCATAGAACCTACGACGCCGGCAACAACGAGCACCACGATGACACCCAGAATGATCTTGCCGATCGGCTTCTTTCCCTCTTTTGCCATTATGCATCCTTCCTACGATCCGGCTACCGTGCCGGCACACAGCACATCGTAGGAGGCAGCGAGCTCAAATTCATTAGCTGGGAGCTAATGTCGCAGCACAGCTTGCCACCTGGCACTCATTGAGTCTTTTTTCCTTCACCGAACTCATGCCTTTGTTGTTGACTATTAAACATTTAGACGTAAACTGCTTTGTTACCTTGTCAACATCTGAAAGGAACCTCATTGGGAAAAGACGTACTGGTGCAGCAACTCGTCGACTCATTCGACAGCTGGCCCGCCAAAAATTCCGGTTGCGGATCGTCCCGCATGACACAAGAGCTCTATCCTTTTGACAAGCTCTTCTCTCCCATCAAAATTAACAAGCTCACCGTCAAAAACCGCATTGTCATGGCGCCGATGGGCAATATCGACATGTGCGAGGAAACTGGTCGTCCCAGCGACATGATGCTGCAGTACTTTTTCGCCCGCGCCAAAGGCGGCTGCGGCCTCATCACAACAGGACTCGTACCGGTAAGCCACGGCATCGATACCACGGTCACCGAGCTGGACAAGCTCACCTATTTCCCGCGCATCGATCGAAGCCGAACCGTTATGGCAGGCTGGCGCGACCTTGCCCAAGGTGTCCATGCCTTCGGATCGCGCATTTTTGTCCAGCTTACGGCCGGACTCGGCCGCGTGGGCAACCCGCAATGCCTCATCACGCAAAAAAAGTTTCCGGTCTCGGCGAGTTTCTTGCCTAACTACTACATCCCCGCCATTCCATGCATGCGCCTCTCGGATCAAAAGCTGCGCCGTATCGTAAACAATATCGGCCAAGCGGCGGCCGATGCTCATGCCATGGGCATCGATGGCGTCTATTTGCACGGGCACGAGGGTTATCTTATCGAGCAGCTCGGAAACCCCGCCTTTAACCATCGCAAGCTCGGACGTTATGCCGATTGGCGTCAGTTTGGCCTCGATATGATCAAAGAAATCCGTCGCCGCGTTGGGCCCGACTACCCCATCATGTACCGCATCGACCTTTCGCTTGCACTCGAGGAAACCTATGACGAGCAGGTCATGAATTCGACCTATCTGGGACGCATGCGCGGCGGCCGCACAGTCGAACAGACCCTGGGTTATATGGAAGAGCTCGTGGCGGCGGGAGTAGACATCTTTGACGTCGACCTTGGTTGCTATGACAACTGGTGGATGCCCCACCCGCCTGCGAGCATGCCCGCAGGCTGCTTCGTTCCCGTGGCGCGCGCCGTTCGAGAGCGCTTTGCCGCCGACAATATCCGCTCCAATGCCGGCCTTCCCGTACCCGTTGTCGCGGTGGGTAAGTTGGGCTACCCCGACATTGCCGAACGTGCCCTTCGCAATGGCGACGCCGATATGATCATGCTCGGACGCCCGCTGCTTGCGGATCCCGAGTGGCCCAACAAGGCGTACGCCGGTCGCGTGGCAGATATTCGCCCCTGCATCGGATGCCAGGAAGGATGCCTCAACGAGTTTGTCGAAGGGGGCCATCCGCAGTGTGCCGTCAATCCACGCTGCAGCTTTGAATACCTCATGCCCCAGACACCCGCTCCCGCCAAAGAACCCAAACGCATAGCGGTGATAGGAGCCGGACCCGCCGGGATGGTCTGTGCGCTAATCGCCGCGCGTCGTGGCCACGACGTAAAGCTCATCGATGCCGAAGATGAACTTGGAGGAAAACTCCTCTCCGCCAGCGCCGCGCGGATCAAGTTCGACCTCGATAACTACCGATCATATCTTGTTCGACAGGTGCGCGAGCAGGCAGAAAAACCCAACGGGAACCTGACACTCGAACTTGGACGGGCAGCACGCGCCGAAGATCTTGCAAAAGCAGGCTTCGACGCAATCGTGTGCGCGACAGGCACTTCCAATGCAATACCGCCCATCCCCGGTCTTACGGAGCTTGCAGCATCGGGCCATGCCGTGCTGGCAACGCAGCTACTGCGCCAACCCGCGCTGCTTGGCAACGCCAAAACCGTCACCATCATTGGCGGAGGGGCCGTGGGCTGCGAGGTTGCCCAATGGCTCACCGTCGAACACGGCATACCACAGGTCAACGTAATTGAAATGCTGCCTCACATGATGCAGGGCGCCTGCACGGCAAATCGCGGCCACCTACTCCATACGCTCAGGGGACGCAATGTGCGGCTCCTCAATATGACACGCGTCGAGCGCGCGGAAGTCGACGGCAAACGCGAGTCTGGAGCCCCATCGAGGTGTGCGCGTCTCCACTTGAGTCGCAACTGCCACAAAAACGTTCCCGACCCCTACGTCTCGTGGTCACCGGTCTTGCCCGAGAACGTCGAAAACCCGCTTGCACCCAAAATCGGCAACGACTGGAAGTCACTCGAGCTAACCTGCGACCTGGTAATCATTGCCTGCGGCGGACACCCCGACGACGCGCTGTTCTACAAACTGCAGCAGACGCACGCCGCTGACGAGCTGCATAACATCGGCGATGGGTTTGCGCCCGGCCGTGTGCTCGAAGCGGTCCGTGCGGCATACCGACTCGGCACCAATATCTAACACGAAAGGATGGGCTCACAGATGAACCTGACCTCCCAACAACAAGCCCTGCTCGACGGCGCCAAGGGCCCCGCCATGGCCAAAGTGGTCAAGACCCTCGTTATGTACGGCGAATGCTTTGGCGCCGAGCGTATGGTTCCCGTGACCGGCGCAAACGGTCATCTTGTCACAAGTTTTGGCCTCTCCATGCTCGGTCCAGTCTATGACCTTATGGATGAGCTGCTGAAAGACGGCGCCCTGTCCGGTCAGTCATTCTCGGTCGACCCGAGGCCCCTCGACCCCGCCGTCCCGGCCAACCCGCTGCAAAAGCTGCTGTTCAAGATTATGTATTCCAAACAAGACGATTATGAGGCACAGCTGCGCTGCATGGGCCTATTGGACAACGATGCTTTCACCTGCACCTGCTACCAGCCCGAGGTTGGCAATCGACCTCGGCGTGGCGACATCCTAAGCTGGGCAGAAAGCAGCGCCGTGGTCTTTGCCAACTCCGTGCTGGGCGCTCGCTGCAATCGCAACTCCGGCATCATCGAGATGTTCGGCTCAATTGCCGGCTTTGTCCCGGAATTCGGCCTGCTCACCGATGAGGGCCGCAAGGCGACCTGGATCATCGAAGTCGACTGTAAGCGCAAGCCCGAAGCGCAAGTGCTTGGCAGCGCCATTGGCATGAAGGTGATGGAAGACGTCCCTTACATTAAAGGCCTCGACCGCTGGCTTGGCCGCGAACTCACACCCGGCACGCAGGACTACCTTAAGGACATGGGCGCCGCCAGCGCATCGAACGGCGCTGTCGGGCTCTACCACGTGGACGGCATCACGCCCGAGGCCGTCGAACAAGGCGAACACCTCATAGCACCAGACGCCCAAATCTATCGCATTGACGACGCCGAGCTGGAGCGCATCCGCTCGAGCTACCCCGTTATGTGGAAGAACCCGGGCGCGCGCCCCAAGCTTGCCTTCATCGGCTGCCCCCACCTCTCGTCTGCACAACTCGCCCATTGGGCAGACGCCATCTGCGATGGGCTGAGCGCCTCCGGCAAGTGCCGCGTGCAAGTACCCACCGTACTGACCGCCGCCCCATCCGTGGCAGACGCCTTCCGCAAGACTGCGGCATACAAACGCCTCTCGACTACCGGTGCCGTCGTCTCGAGCATCTGCCCGCTTATGTACACCAACAACCCGCTCTGCGGCAGCATGCCCATCATCACCAACTCCAACAAGTTGCGTACGTACTCGGCATCGCGCTACTACACCGACGACGAGGTGCTCGCCTACGTCACCACCGGAAAACCAATCAAATAGGAAGGCGACTCCTCATGGAAAAAATCTTTCACGGCCGCGTCGTTGTCCCCGGAACTGCCCACGCCAAGGCACTTGTCTCTCACGGAGGGCTCAACACGCTCGCATCGTTTCAGAAGGCACTGATGTTTGGCGACAAAAAGGCCACGTGTTCCGACCAAAACAATCCCGACTTGTACGGCAAACCTTTGGCGGGATGTGCCTTGTGTCTTCCGCAGACTATCGGCTCCACCACAGGCGGCATGGTGCTCTTCTGCGCCACCAAAATGGGGCGCCAACCCGCATGCCTGCTGTTTTCCAAACCCATTGACAGCCTTGCCGCCGCTGGCGCGATCCTCTCGGGTGTATGGACCGACACCCCCATGCCCACCATTGACAACCTGGGCGATGAGTTTCTCGATGCTGTGTCGACGGGAGACGCCATCACCGTGACCGAAGACGGCACGGTCATCGTCGGCTAAGGCTATCCGACCCGCCGCCCGCAGATGAACAACGTGTTTCGCCATTTCCCACGCGCGGTGCGGGCGATAATCTTGACGTATTCGATATACAACACGAAAGGAGTCCCACCATGGGAGCATCGGTATCGGTCGCACAGGGCGCGCCTCTTGATGCAGGCACCTACAAGGCAGACGAGGTAGCCGTCGAGCGCTTTTGCGAATTGCTGCGCATCCCCACCGTTTCGCGTGAGAACATCGCCGAGCGCGACGATGAGCCCTTCAGCCAATGGATTCCCACACTTCAGCGACTTTATCCGCATTTCTTTAAAGTCGCCGAGCTCACACGCATCGACGACTTTGGCATGCTCCTGCGTTGGCCTGGCGCCGATTCCGCCTTGGACCCCATCGTCATGATGGCGCATCAGGACGTCGTGCCCGTCGAGGGCCAAGACTGGAAGCATGACCCCTTTGGAGCCGAGATCATCGATGGCGAAATCTGGGCCCGCGGATCACTCGACACCAAATGCATCGTCTCGGCTTTCTTCGAGGCCGCCGAGCATTTGATTGCCCAGGGCTTCGTTCCCCCGCGCGATGTCTGGTTCTTCTCGAGCGATGGCGAGGAAATCGCCGCACCTACTGCAACCCATGCAGTGCAGTGGCTTCGCGAGCATAACATCCATCCCTACATGGTGCTCGATGAGGGTGGCGCCGTGGCAACCGACGCCCCGCTCGGCGTCACCGAACCCGTTGCCATGGTAGGCGTGTCCGAGAAGGGCCACGTCGACTTTACCGTCACGGCGCGCGCCGACGGCGGGCATGCCTCTACGCCTGCGGCAAACGATGCCTGCCGTCTTCTCTGCCGTGTATGCGAGACTATCTCGGCCAACCCCGGCAAGCCGCAGCTCACGCCCGCCGTCGAGGCCACACTGACCGAGTTGGGCGCCCGTAGCAGCGCGACGTATCAGGCAATCTTTGGCAACCTGTGGCTCACGCGCCCCGCGGTTACCAAGATCATGGCCGCCAGCCCCGAGACCTCGGCCATGCTGCGCACAACCTATGCGCTCACGCAGCTCGAAGGCTCCAATGCGCACAATGTGCTGCCACCAGTTGCTCGCGCCAACTTCAACGTGCGCATCGCTCCGTTCGAGACCATCGCCGATGCCGTTGAGCGCGCCCGCAAGCTCGCCGCCCAGCAGTGCCGCGCCTCAGGCGTAAGCCCCGACCATGTCACCGTCGAAATCAACGAGGCGATTCCCTACACCGAGCCCGCGCCCATCTCGCCTTACGAAGACGATGCCGCCTTCAACTACATCCATCGCTGCGTGTCGGGTGTCTATCCCGAGGCCGGCTTTGCTCCCTACGTGCAGAACTCCTGTACCGACTCGCGCGAGTTCAACGAGATCTGCGATCGCGTCTACCGCTTCTGCGGCTTTATCTACTCGGGCGAGGCGCGCAAGCTCATCCATGCCGCCAACGAACGCATCGGCGTCGACGTCTACAAGCGCGGCATCGAATTCTATGTGGCGTTTCTCGCCAACCTTGAACAACTGTAGAACGGGGGCCGACATCGCCCCTCCCCGCTTTTACCGACCAGGAGAACCAGCATGACCCAACCAAATCTTAAGCGGGCGGCCCGGCTCGACACCAAGGCCGTCGCCCTCGCCTCCCTACCCTTTATGGGCATGATCAGCTTTTGGCAGGTCTACGACGGCATCGTTCCCAAGATGCTCACAGGGACCTTTGGCCTATCCAACTCGCTCACCGGCGCGATCATGGCCATCGATAATGTCTTTGGCCTGTTCCTGCTTCCGCTCTTTGGCATCCTCTCGGACCGCTGCGCAAGCAAACTCGGGCGTCGAACGCCCTTTATCTTGGGCGGCTCCGCGGTGGCAATGCTCTCCGTCCCGCTCATCGCGATCGCCAACAACATGGGCAGCCTACCTCTGCTCATTGGCGCGATTATCCTCACGCTTTTGGCAATATGCGCCTACCGTACCATGACGGTTGCCATTGTGGCCGATATTACGCCTCGCCCACTTCGAACCAAGGCGGACTCAATCGAAAAGATCGTCGGCTATGCGGGAACGGGTCTTATGCTCGTCGCCATCTCGGTCATGGCTCCCAAGACCGACAAACCTGATTATCTTCCGCTCTTTATCTTGCAGGCCGCCTTTATCCTCGTGTCAGCCGTTGTCTACGGCATCTTTGTCCGTGAGCCCGCCCTCGTCGAAAAGATGCGCGAGAAATCGCTGTCCATGGGCATCGACGAGGACCAGATTGACAAAGATGACTCCCCCGAGGCCGGCGGTAAGGAACGCGTTGCAGACACCGACGTGCGTCGCTCCATCATCATGCTGCTCGCCGCAACGTTTTTCTACTACATGAGCTATAACGCCATGACCACCAATATCAGCCGTTATGCCGATTTGTTCTACGGCATGGAGGGCGGTTCCTATGCCATCATCAATATCGTGACGATTGCAGGCGCGCTGCTAAGCTACGTACCCCTGGCAAACCTTTCGCTCAAAATCGGCCGCAAAAAGGTCGCCCTGGGCACCGCCGTCATCATGGTTTTGTGCCCCGCGCTTCTTTGGCTGGCACCCGGTTTCTCGCCCGTGTTGTACGGCGTCTTTTTGTTGATGGGCGTCGCGCTGGGCGGCGTGGACCTGTGCGTGTACACGATGATTCTGGAGTGCTGCAGCTCCCAAAGCGTGGGCCGCTACTCCGGTTACTACTACACCGTGAGCATGGCGGCTCAGGTGGCGACACCGATTCTCTCCGGCATCGTCATGGACGTGGCGCCGTCGATGCTCTTCGCCTACATCACGGCAATGGGCATGATTATGGCCGCAAGCATTGCCGCTGCCAAGCACGGCGATGCCATCTTGATCGACGAGGTCGCTCGCCGCGAGGCAGCCGAGTAAGAGACCGAATTGACTACCGAGCGAAAGGGGTCGGATAGGCAAAGTGCCCATCCGGCCCCTTTTCGGTTCATCCTCAAAAAGGCAATCGAAGCCTACCCCACCGTGACGGATTCCCCGGTAAAGGTGCTCACAAGCAACAAGATAAAGAACGCTAGATAACTGATGCTCAATAGGTAGGCGACAACCAAAAAGAAGACCCATCCGACATTGGTCTTGCCGTCGGCACGGCGTTGCTCGCGATTACGGCAGAGCCAAATCGTCACGCCAATGGCCACAATCAACAGCGCAAGTGCCGCTGCTACCAGTCCAGCAAGCGCAAACATCACGCCAATGCTCACAGCAATAACCGGGAGCAGCAGCAAGCCGCACCCGCACCCACCAGGACTATACACGGCAGACCATCGGCGTCGTTCCATCGTCACTCCAAGCCAAGCAATCGTTTGTAGACATCGAGTCCTTTGAGCAGGACTTCCTCGTCAAAGAGCATGGTATCGGTGTGAAGGGCACTCATCGCATAGGCTGGGCAGCCATCAGCGTCGATCGGGTTTTCTTGCCCCTCTGGCACACCCGTGCCCAGCAAGAAGAACACACCCGGCAGATGGCGCTGATAGAAAGCGAAGTCCTCGGCAATCAGCAAAGGCTCATCCACGAGCTGCAGCTCGGGCAAGGCAGGCGCGACATTGGCAAACAACTCGGGGTCGTTGTCGACCGGCGGATAGCCCTCGGCAAAGTCAAGATCGTACGTGCAGCCCGTTGCAGTGCATGCCTCATCAAGCACGCGGTGCACGCCCTCGCGTGCACGGTCGAACATGTCGTCTGTAAACACACGCAGGCTGCCGGCCACATGGGCCTCCCCCGCCACCGCATTGCAGACGGTACCGGCCTGCAGCAGGCCGAACTTACCAATGCAGGGCTCGTCGGCACCCAACTCGTCCATCAATTCGCGCTCGGCGACCAAGAACTTGGCAGCCGCCAGCGCCGCATCGTGTGATTCGTTTACGGGAACGCCGTAAGTCTTGGCGATATGGATACTTGTCCCGTGAATGCGCACGTGCGTCTCACTCGAGCGCGCCAGCAATGGACCGGAGCAGCTCGCCAACGTGTTTGCAGGCAGGTCGGGCCATACGTGGAACCCGAAGATGCGATCTGCCCCATAGCGCTCGAATACGCCGCTCTCACACACCGTCTTGGCGCCACCGGTCGTTTCCTCGGCCGGCTGAAACACAAAGAGCACGTTGCGCTTGATGGCACCCGGCTGCTCACGAATCGCTCGGTCGACAAAAGTCGCCGCCGCGAGCGCCATGGCCATGTGACCGTCGTGACCGCACGCATGCATCTTGCCGGGATGCGTCGAGGCAAAGGCCGCGCCCGTTGCCTCCGCGATGGGCAGGGCATCCATGTCGGCGCGAATCGCCGTAGCATGCGCGGCGCCCGTACCGGCATCGAAGAAAGCGCAGACACAGCTGGGACACGGATGGGTCACCTCGCAGGCGAGCGGCCTCAACACGCCCTCAATATAAGCGATAGTCTGTGGAAGATCGAAGTCGAGCTCCGGGATCCTGTGCAAGTCGCGCCGATAGCGACGGAGTTCTTGGAGCTCGATCATAAAGGTTCCTTTCATAGGTGCGCGCCAGTTGCCATCTTATTGTGCCGCAAGATTGCCGCACCTTTATTTCCAGCATATCCCTGCATTTTTTAAACGTTATATACGAATACTCTTGTTTGGTAAAGTGCAACGTGGTAGGGTCGTTACCACTTGATAGAGGCGCGGGCACGAAGAACCGCGGGCGAGCCGGCAGGCTTTGACCCCGCGGGGAGGCGAAACCCGCCGAACTGGGCTTTTCGGGCACGAACAACCTGGTGGGCCTGCGGGAAACACCCGCAGGACTGTCTGCAGCAATGCGGGAGCGCTATCCGGACATTGGGTCCACGCTATGTGGATTCGATGCGCAGATGGCGCCGTCTGGATAGCGAGGTTTACGGGACATGGCATTGACCCCCAACGAGGCATATGCGGCCAAGCAGCCGTTTGTGGACAAGGAGACGCTCGAGCATATCGTCGAGCAGTTCCCCACGCCGTTTCATCTATATGACGAGGCGGGCATCCGCCGCAACATGCAAGAGGTGCGCGACGCCTTCGCATGGAACCCGGGCTTTAAGGAATACTTTGCCGTCAAGGCAAATCCCAACCCGGCGCTCATCTCCATTCTCAACGAATACGGCTGCGGCTGCGATTGCTCGAGCTATACCGAGCTCATGATTGCCCGCTCGCTGGGCATCACGGGACACGACATCATGTTCTCGTCCAACGACACGCCGGCTGCCGACTTTGAGCTCGCCGACAAGCTGGGCGCCATCGTCAACTTTGACGACATCAGCCACATCGAATTCTTTGAGCGCGTTGCGGGGCCCATCCCCAAGACGGTCAGCTGCCGCTTTAATCCGGGCGGCTTGTTCCAGCTCTCCAACGGCATCATGGATAACCCCGGCGACTCAAAATACGGCATGACCACCGAGCAACTCTTCGAGGCCTTCCACATGCTCAAAGCCAAAGGCGCCGAGGACTTTGGCATCCACGCATTCCTTGCCAGCAACACCGTCACCAACGACTACTACCCCAAGCTCGCGCGCATCCTCTTTGAGCTTGCCGTGCGCCTGGAGCGCGAGACCGGTGCACATGTCGCCTTCATCAATCTGTCCGGCGGCGTCGGCATCCCCTATCTACCCGAGCAGCAGGCCAACGACATTCACGCCATCGGCGAGGGGGTGCACGCGGCCTACGACGAGATCCTAGTTCCCGCCGGTATGGGCGATGTGGCCATCTGCACCGAGATGGGCCGCTTTATGATGGGTCCCTACGGCTGCCTGGTCACCAAGGCTATCCACGAAAAGCAGATCTACAAGGACTATATCGGTGTCGACGCAAGCGCCGTCGATCTGATCCGTCCTGCCATGTACGGCGCCTACCACCACATTACGGTAATGGGTCAGCCGGGTGGCGACGACAAGACCACAGCGCCCGTCACGGACACCTACGACATCACGGGCAACCTATGCGAGAACAACGACAAGTTCGCCATCGACCGCGAGCTACCGCAGATCGACATGGGCGATGTGCTCGTGATCCACGATACCGGCGCGCATGGCTACTCCATGGGCTACAACTACAACGGACGGCTGCGCTCTGCCGAGGTCCTGCTGCGTCCCGATGGCTCAGCCGACCTCATCCGCCGCGCCGAGCGCCCGGGCGATTATTTTGCCACGCTCGACGTGCTGCCGAGCGGCCGAGAGCTGCTGGCCAAGTCGCGCGCCGAAAGTGCCCGCCGTCGCGCCCAAGACGAGCGCCTGACAGTCGCCGCTCAATGGAACAAACGCATCCAGATCGCGGACGCGAAGGAGAAGAACATGGACATCCGCAATCTCGAGGGCTCAATCGTCGCCCTTGTTACGCCGTTTAAAAAGGACGGCAGCGTCGACTTTGACGCACTCGAGCGCCTTATCGATTTCCACCTGCAAAACGGCACCGACGCCATCCTCACCTTGGGCACCACCGGCGAGAGCGCCACGATGACCGACGACGAGGACAACTCCGTTGTCGCCGCAGTGGTCAAGCAAGTTGCAGGACGCATCCCCGTCATCGCCGGCTCGGGCTCCAACTCCACGCAGACCATGCTCACCAAGTCGCTCACCTACCAGGGCCTGGGCGCCGACGGTCTGCTGCTCATTACCCCCTACTACAACAAGGCCAATGAAGAGGGCATCTATCAGCACTTTAAGACCGTCGCCGATGCCGTGGACATCCCCTGCATCCTGTACAACATTCCCGGCCGCTGCGGCTGCGGCATCAGCGAGCGCAACGTAGAGCGCTTGGCCGCGCACCCCAACATCATGGGTATTAAGGAAGCCTCGGGCAACGTCGCCTACGCAGCCAAGATCGCCCACCTGCTGTCCGACGACTTCCGTATGTACTCGGGCGAAGACGCACTTACCGTACCGCTCATGAGCCTGGGCGCTTCGGGCACCATCAGCGTGTGGGCCGATGTTCAGCCGCAGCTCGTGCACGACATGTGCCGCGCCTATCTGGACGGTGACGTGGAGCGCGCCCGCGACATCCAAATTACCGGTCAGCAGCTCATCAACGCCCTCTTTAGCGAGGTCAACCCCATCCCCGTCAAGGAAGCGCTCGCTCAGATGGGTATGATCGAGGCAAACTACCGCATGCCGCTGTGCCCCATGGCCAACGACACGCGCTCTGCACTTACCGATGCTCTGAAGGGAGCTGGTCTGCTTGATTAAGACCGTCATTATGGGAACGGGCCGCATGGGCTCGCTCATCCGCACCACCGCCGAGGGCATTGTCAACGCCGCTGGAGAGCCCGTTTTCGACATCGTCGCCCAGATCGGCTTCGACTTGTCCGAGCTCGAGAGCGCACCGGCCGCCGATGTAATCATCGATTTCTCGAACGTCGTGACCTTCGATGCCGTTGTCGCCTATGTCGAGTGCACGGGTGCCGCACTCGTTTCCGGCACCACGGGCTATACGCCCGAGCAGATGGATCGCCTGCGCGAGCTGGGTCAGAACGCCCGTGTTATGCACTCGGGCAACTACTCTATCGGTATCGCCGCCCTGCGCCATCTGGTTGCCCAGGCCACGCGCGAGCTGCCCGGCTTTGACTGCGAAATCGTCGAGACACACCATAACCAAAAGGTCGACGCCCCCAGCGGCACTGCCAAGTTGTTGCTCGACGCCGTCGTCGAAGCCGAGCCCGAGGCAGGTTACCACCCCGTCTATGGCCGCGAGGGTATGTGCGGAGCGCGCGACCCCAAGGAGATCGGCATGCACTCGCTGCGCGGCGGCACCGTCGCCGGCGTGCACGAAGTAAGTTTCTTTGGCCAGGACGAGGAGGTCACGCTCACGCACCGTGCCACAAGCCGTCAGATCTTTGTCAACGGCGCCCTGGCAGCCGCGCAGAAGCTCGTCACCCACGAGCCTGGCTTCTATACGTTCGACCAGGTCATGTTTGCCTAACCAGGTATCAACCGGATCCACCCAAAGGAGAGACATCAAATGAGCAATGCAGCCGAGATGGATGCCCAGGAGATTATCAATTACATCGCCACCGCGCCCAAAAAGACGCCTGTCAAGCTGTACGTGCGTGAGAAACCCGGCATGAAGGTTGCCTGGGGCAACGCACATGTCTACGGCGGCCGTCGCGGCAAGACCGTCTTTGGCGACTGGGACGAGCTCAAAGCTATCCTTGATGCCAATGCCGATTCCATCGATTACTACGATGTGGAGAACGACTGCCGCAACTCCGCCGTGCCCATGCTCGACCTCAAGGGCATCAACGCCCGCATCGAGCCGGGCGCGATTATCCGTGACCGCGTCGAGATCGGCGACCGCGCCGTCATCATGATGGGTGCCATTATCAACATCGGCTCCGTCATTGGCGAAGGCTCCATGATCGACATGGGCGCCGTGCTGGGCGGCCGCGCCACCGTGGGCAAGAACTGCCACATCGGCGCCGGCACCGTGCTGGCAGGCGTTGTGGAGCCCGCCAGCGCCACGCCCGTCATCATCGAAGACGATGTCATGATCGGCGCCAACGCCGTGGTCCTGGAGGGTGTGCACGTAGGCAAGGACGCCGTCGTTGCCGCCGGCGCCGTGTGCGTCGAGGACGTCCCCGCCGGTGCCGTCGTGGCCGGTGTCCCCGCCCGCGTCATCAAGATGCGCGACGAGAAGACCGACAGCAAGACCGGCCTCGAAGAGGGCCTGCGCCAGCTTTAATAGTTACGCGGTTTTGACAAACCGCGTAACAGGTCGACGCTGCAAACGACCCAGAGCGGCAATCTGATGTTCAATCGTCAGGCATGACCAGAAGGTCAATGCCTTCCTCTTTCACGTCACCTTGCTCGCTCTGGGGCGTTTTCGCTGACGTATGCTCAGCCTGCGGCGCAATGTCAGCAACCAAGCCGAAAACAAAAAAAGGCCGAAGCACCATCGGGGCTTCGGCCTTCATCATCTCAGGGTTCCGTCGTATTCAACCATGGCGGGTCGCTTTGACAG
This sequence comes from uncultured Collinsella sp., assembly GCA_902494715.1. Lineage (GTDB taxonomy): Bacteria > Actinomycetota > Coriobacteriia > Coriobacteriales > Coriobacteriaceae > Collinsella. Next base: position 62,382 of record CABUUJ010000002.1, on the reverse strand, counting down.
GCGCCCTGCGACCGTCTTATAGACCTCGGAACGGTCGCGCCGCCCTATTGCCACGATCTCGGCAATCTCAACCGTTCCGTCCTCCCGGATTCGAAAAACCATTCGGAGTCCTGCATTCCGCCATTTGATCTTTTTGCAGCCGGCAAGCTCGCCGTGAAGCGGCGTTCCGATTTCATCAGCGCGCGTCTTTAATTTCGCGACTGCAATACGGACGAGTCTTCGCTGAGATCCGTCTAGTTTTTGATATTCCTTCTCGACGTCTCGATTCAAAAAGCCGACGACAAAATGCCCACTCATTCGAAAAGATCCTCATCGGGGATCGCGTCCGGATCCATCGATTCAAACTCCGCGAGCTCCTCGGTAGTTAGGGCGTCCTCAAACGGAACAAATTCATGCGGACCATGCTTGACTCGATCCGCAGCGATGCGATTTATCTCAAGTTCGTGCAGATACTGCAGCGCGCCGTACATTTCCTCATAGGCGGCATAGTCGATGATCACGGTATCGATATCGTTATGATCGGCAATGAACTGTGGCGCGCGTTTTGCGCGTTTACGAATGGCAGATAAAGACTTGCTTGCTTCGGTAGCCGAAACAACCTGGTCTTTTGTAAACACCGGTTTTTCCAGAACAAGTGGGGACATTTTGACCTCCAAAAAATAGTCTGGATTATATTTCAAAGTATACTTCAAAATATAATCCAGACTTTTATTCGAAAGAAAAAAGCCCTATCGATTCTCGATACTACCGATATTCTTGAGCTCGATGGAGATAAGGCCGTTGGGCTCGTTGACGAACTCGATGTACTCGGAATTCGAACCCATCTCGGCCGGGAAGCTGATTTCGATACCCGTGTCGGTACGGATCTTGTGATTGCGCACGGCAGCGCGCTCGACCTGCTTGCGCTCCACGGGAACGCGCTCGGGAACCTTCTCCTCGGTCAGTGCCGCGCGCACGCTTTCCTTGATGACCGGTTCGTCCTCAAAGACCTCATCGACGATATCCCAAGGCGGCAGCTCCTCGTCATCCTCAACCTTCTCGGCAACGGCAGCCTTAACCTTGGCGAGTGCCACGGCCGTATTGGCACCATGCTCCTCGGCGACTTCCTCGACCACACGCGTCACGGTGTCGATGACCTCCTTGCCCGATACACCCGTGTCGCACTGCAGCAGGCCATCGGGGATAAGCATACGGTCCTCGCCGGCAATCTTGCGCTTCTTGTCCACGTAGCCGATCTCCATGGTACTCGCACGCACGATGGCATAGCTCGGCACCTTTTGCGAGGGGTTTGGCAGAATAGCGTAGTGGCGCGCGATGTCGTTGCGTACCTCCCCCTCCTCGCGGCCCACTTCGTGCATAAAAGCCTGCTTGGAGCCCAGCAGCATCACGGCAAACCAGCGGGCATCCTCATCGTCGTCAAAATCGGCCACGAGCACGTCGGTGGACTCGGCTTTCTCGGCTTTGGTGAGCTCGGAAGAGATGAACTCCGCAATCTGCTGCGACAGGTCCACGAACTCGCGCTCGCCAAAGAAATAGCCCTTGAGTTCGCCGCCAAACGCAGAGTTCTCGGCAAACGTGGCACGTTTATTGTCGGCCGAGGTTCGTGCGCGGCGCAGATGCGTGGTCACGAAGTTGCGCACGGTACGGCTTTCGATATCGAGCTCGCGCTGGCTCATAACGTTAACGGCAGAGTCAAAGTCCAGGATATGCAGAATCGCGTGATTGATTTTCATATACGGCATTCCGTTCTAGATCGATTTCGGCACGAACCAGTATAGCGGTCGAGCCCGCCCCAAGCGCATCGGAGATTGCTGCATTGGGGCCAGGTTTCTCTGCACCAATGGTTAACGCAGGAGCTCGGACTGCCAGGCCTCGAGTTGTTCTGCCAGACTCTTACCGGCAGCGGACATGTCGATCTGAGGGCGTTTGGGCAGCAATGCACATCTAAGGATTGCCGCGATGGTCTGCGAAACAAAATGGCGCGTATCCTTGTCAAAGCCTTGGGCGGCCCGGAGCATCACAGGCAGGTTCTCGCGCATGTTCCCGGCGATATCCGCAAAACGTTCGGCGCCCGTAGCCTCAAACACGGAGAACAACGCATCTACAAAACGCTCGCGCTCGCCAGGTGACACTGCAAGCAGCATCTCGCGAATAGAGCCATCAACATATCGCGCGCCAGCAGACAGGCGTTCGCAATACACAAAATCGCAGCCGTCGACCACCCAGCTAAAGGGATTGTGTTGCAGCAGGCTAAACTCGGTGCTTTCGACGATAGCGTAGTCCTCTTGCGTCTCGAACATCATGCCGAAGATCGAAGACTGGGGCAGGGTTTTATCAATACGACCAGAAAGGCTCGCAAAGGCGTCTCCGTTCAGAAACTCCTCGACAAAGCCAGGGCCATCGTGGGAGAAGACCCGCTCAATCCGGTTGCGAGCACCGCTTGAGCACATCGCTGCACCATACACAGCCAGATTTCCGCCCTTGGAATGGCCTCCGCACAAGAGCGGCCCGTCAATCGCATCCGCCGCCTCGTCCACATAACGCGCCGCGGATTCCTGGGCCGGCACAGGACACCGGAACGCCATGTTAAAGTCCTCTTTCCAGCCCACAATCGTGCTGTCGGTCCCTCGGAAGGAAAGATAGCTAAACCCCGCCGGAAACCGGAACGCCATGGCTGCAAACTGCTCTGTCGCCACCACATCGCTCACGGCACGATAGCCGCAAACGTGCACGCCACGGTAGCGAGGGCTTGCTGCCACGGCCTCCAACAAGGCCCTGCTCCCCTCTGGATCCCACAAGTCGTCAATCATGTCCCGGTAGCACTCGGCACGCAGCAGCTCGCGTACGTCTAGGCCCTGCCAGTTCGTCAGCTCTGCCATATCACCCGGCAAACGCAAATAGGACAACCACGCAAAGACCAGGCTATCCACCGCGCAGAACGGCCGCTCCTCAAACGGATCAAACGTCGTCTGGGCATAGGTCAAAAAATTAGGCGAATCCGACATGGCCCTCCCATCAACCATGGTGTATAGGGATGGTGCATTGGGGTCAGGTTACTTTGCACCAAAAAGGCGCCCGGGCCGTGTGGACCCGGACGCCTTCATTGTAGCTTTTCGCTCTAGCGAGCTTGATTTAGCAGGAGAAGTCGACGCTGTCGATGATGTCCTTAAGGGCCTTTGCAGAGACGGTGAGCTCATGCTGCTCGTCATCGTTCAGCGGCACGGGAACGCGGCAAACGACGCCGTCGCGGCCAACGACCGTCGGCATGGAGATGGCAAGATCGGACAGACCATACTCGCCCACCATGAGCGAGGAGACGGGCAGAACGGTCTGCTCATCACGCATGACGGCGGTGCAGATGCGCTTGACGGCCATGGCGACGCCATAGTAGGTGGCGTGCTTCTTCTCGATGATGGTGTAGGCGGAGTTCTTGACGTCCTCGGCGATACGCTTCTCAGCAGCCTCATGCTCCAGGTGACCGTGAAGCTCGCAGAAGGTGTTCAGCGGCACGCCGGCAACCTGAGCGCTGGACCAAGCGACGAACTCGGAGTCACCGTGCTCGCCCATGACGTAGGCCTGGACATCGCGCGGGTCAACCTCGACGTGAGCGCCGAGCATCTGCTGCAGACGGCCGGTGTCGAGCACGGTGCCGGAGCCGATGACATGGCCCTCGGGCAGGCCGGACATCTTGATGGCGGCGTAGGTCAGAACGTCGACCGGGTTGGAGACGATGAGCAGAATGCCGTCGAAACCAGACTTCTTAATCTCGGGAATAATGGACTTAAAGATGCTGACGTTCTTATTGACCAGGTCCAGGCGGGTCTCACCGGGCTTCTGGGCAGCGCCAGCGGTGACGACGATCATGGCGGCGTCGGCGACATCGGAATAATCGCCGGCGTAGATCTTCATCGGCTCGGCAAACGTCATGCCGTGCGCGATATCCAGAGCCTCACCCTCAGCGCGGTTCTTGTCCACGTCGATGAGGACCATCTCGGAGAACAGACCACTCTGCATCAGCGCGAACGCCGAAGACGAACCGACGAAACCGCAGCCGATAATAGCGACCTTCTTCTCGTTAACCATTAGAAACTCCCATCTCTCTCCACAAACAAGCCGCCCGGGAACGACCCGAGCGGCTTGCCGTAATCCCAATACATCCAATCGGGACTTTGATTATGCTCCTATTCGCAGCCAAATATCGACCGTTTACCGAAATTATTTGCAGGATTCGTAAAATAACTGTACGAAATCGGTTTCGAGCTATTGACGAGCCGAAATAAGTTTCTAATACAGGCCCGCCTCGCGAATGGCCTCGACAGCCAAAGCGATCTGATCGGGCGGCAGGACCAGTGCCATACGCACGTGCCCCTCGCCCGAAGGGCCAAAGCTCGCGCCCGGCGTCACCACAACGCCGGCCTTCTCCATGAGTTCCTCGCAAAACGCCATGGAATCGGTGCGACCACCGGGAAGCTTGGCCCACACAAACATAGAACCATGCGCGTTGGGACGTTCCCAGCCCAGGCCCTCAAGACCGTCGCACAGGGCATCGCGACGCTCCTGGTACTTCAGACGCTGCGCCTCGACCTCATCGCGCGGTCCATTAAGGCACGCGATGGCGGCCTTCTGGATCGGGAAGAACATGCCAAAGTCGATCTGGCTGCGCAGCTTGGCAAAGGCCGAGACCACATCCTCGCGACCGACCAAAAAGCCGATGCGGGCACCGGTGACGTTAAACGACTTGGAAAGCGAGAAGAACTCCACGCCCACCTCGAGCGCACCGGGATACTGCAAGAAGCTGCCGCCGGGCTCGCCGTCAAACACGATGTCGGAGTACGCGTTGTCATGGACGATGAGTAGGTCGTGCTCGCGGGCGAAAGCGATGATCTCCTCGTAGACCTCGGGCGTGCCCACCGAACCCACCGGGTTCGCGGGCAGCGACACGATCATGTACTTGGCACGATCGGCCACCTCGGGATCGATACCCGCCACATAGGGCAGGTAATTGTGCTCGGCAACCAGCGGATAGTACTCGAGCTTGGCATCGGCAATCTTGGCACCCGCCTCAAAGACCGGGTAGCACGGATCGGGAACCAGAATGGTGTCACCCGGATCGAGCAGGGCCAGGCCCAAATGACCCACGCCCTCCTGCGTGCCGTTGCACGACTGCACCATGGACGGCGTAATGCCCGAAACGCCAAAGCGGCGCTCATAGTAATCGCACACGGCTTGCTTGAGTTCGGGCAGGTCGCGCAGGGCATACTTCCACATCTCGGGATCTTGGGCTGCTTGCGTGAGCGCCTCGACCACATGGTCGTACGGCTTAAAGTCGGGCGTGCCCACGCTCATGTTGTAAATGGTCTTGCCCTGAGCCTTCAGCGCGAGAAGCTTGTTGTTGAGCGAAGCGAAGACCTCCGCGCCAAAGCGGTCGAGACGCTGCGATGCCTGCATGGTGCCACCTTTCGATATAAAAAACGCGGCGCTCCGACAAGAGCGCCGCGCGATACGGGCCATCAGATTGCAAAAGTGTAACGCTTGCAACCCCCGCATTGGTTCAATTTAGCCAACCTTAGTCAATTGGATTGAGCGCGTCGATCTGCGCAAGCCACAAACGCGAACTGGCGTCACTCGGCATACGCCAATCGCCGCGCGGGCTGAGCGTCACCGAGCCCACCTTGGGACCATCGGGCAGGCAGCTGCGCTTAAACTGCTGGGCAAAAAAGCGACGATAGAACGTACGCAGCCACGTGTGGACGGTCTTGGCGTCGTAGACACCCTCGAAACTCTTGAGCGCCATGCGGTAGATCTTGCCCGGCTCAAAGCCAAAGCGCAGCAGGTAGTAGAGGAAGTAGTCGTGCAACTCGTACGGGCCCACCAAATCCTCAGTCTTCTGCGCAATCTCGCCGTCGCCCGTGGGCGGCAGAAGCTCGGGGGACACCGGTGTATCGAGGATGTCGAGCAGCGTCTCGGCAATACGCCCGCCAAAGACATCGGCAGCATAACGCACCAGATGGCGCACAAGCGTCTTGGGCACGCTCGCGTTGACGGCATACATGCTCATGTGGTCGCCGTTATAGGTAGCCCAACCGAGCGCCAGCTCCGACAAGTCGCCCGTGCCGATGACAAAACCGCCAGCCTGGTTGGCCAGATCCATCAGAATCTGCGTACGCTCGCGGGCCTGGCTGTTCTCGTAGGTCACATCCTGCACGGTCGGATCGTGCTCTATGTCCTTGAAGTGCTGTTCCACAGCCGCGTGGATCGAAACCTCGCGGAAGCTCACACCCAGGCCGCGAGCGAGCGACTCGGCGTTCGACTTGGTACGATGCGTCGTGCCAAAGCCGGGCATGGACACGGCCGTGATACCGGTGCGCGGCAGCCCCAGTGCATCGAAGGCGCGAACTGTCACGAGCAGTGCCAGCGTGGAGTCCAGGCCGCCCGAAAGACCGATGACTGCAGCCTTGGTACCCGTATGGGCAAGGCGGGTCTTGAGGCCGGCGGTCTGCAGGTCGAGGATGGTCTCGCAACGCTCGGCCAGGTCGCCATGGTCGGCCGGCACAAAGGGCGCGCGGGGGAAGACACGGCCGATGTCGAGCGCATCGCGCAGGACAGGTTCTTCAACCAGCACGCCCTCAAACGAAAACTCGATGGTCGTGGCCTCCGGCGCATCGTCCGCGCGCGTCCACGTCGTCGAGCGGCGACGCTCGGCAACCAGGCGGTCAAGGTCAACGTCGGCGATGGCCATATCGCAGGTAAGCAGTTTGGTGGCGGCGAGCTTCGAGCCGTTTTCGTAGACGAGGTTCTCGCCCGCAAAGACCATGTCGGTCGTGGACTCGCCCTCGCTCGCATCTGCATAGGCATAGGCACAGTACAGGCGCGCACTCTGATTGGAGATGAGGCTGCGGCGATAGTCTGCCTTACCGATAATCTCGTCCGAGGCCGACGGGTTGAGGATCACCGTCGCACCGGCAAGCGCCATCTCAGTCGAAGGGGGCGCCGGCACCCACAGGTCCTCACAGACCTCAACGCCCAGCACCATGTCCTCGGCACCTTCATCACAGCAGCGGTAGACAAGCCCCGAACCCAGCGGAACCGGACCCTGACCGGCAAACTCGACCCACACAGGATCTGCGGGCGCCGGAGCAAACCAGCGGCGCTCGTAGAACTCGCCATAGTTGGGCAGATACTTCTTGGCCGTAAGACCCAAAAGCTCGCCCGCGCAGCACACGGCGGCGCAGTTGTAGACATTCTCGGCAACTGCAACGGGAAGACCGATGGTAAAGACAATCGGCAGCTCGCGGGTTTCATCGAGAATATGTGCCAGTGCGGTCTCGCAGGCATGCAGCAATGTACGGTTATGGAACAGATCAGCCGCGGTATAGCCGGTCAGGTTAAGCTCGGGCAGCACCAGCGCGCGGACGCCGCGCTCGGTAGCCTCGCGAACAGCCGCCAGCGCAACCTCGGCATTGCCCTCGACATCGGCCACGCGAATCCGCGGCGACGCCGCCGCCACACGCAAAAAGCCATCAGACTGAGAAAGGTGAAGATTCATAAGAATGCTCCCGTGCGTAGACGCCATTCACAACAATTAGCAAGCCCTATTGTAGTTCAACCGCCGGGTGTAACCGCATCCCACCAACTTGGTGAGCAATTGATGAGTTGATGATATCTGTTAAATGTCACGTACGATTCACATCTGGTGGGTACCCTGATGGCTACATGAAACGAAGCAGATTTACACCGGGAGGGCCCCGTATGACAACCAAGTACACCGACGCGCCGCGCACGCGCGTCATGACACCAGCCGCGCTCAACAACGGCGTTCACGAAAACCATTCCATCGGACAGACCATGGCCATCGCGCCCAAAAAGGGCCTGTTCGATGACATTTCCATTCCCCAGATCATCGCCGGCGCCGCAGCCGCCGCCACGAGCGTCGCGCTTGCTTCCAAGATCGGCATCGCTGGTTCAGTAATTGGCGCCGCCGTGAGCTCGGTCATCACCGTTGTGTCCTCGCAGGTCTACCGCCACTTTATCTCTGCCAGCGCCAAAGCCCTCAAAGGTACGCACGCCGACGTCGACTACCCCGCCGGCGCCTATGAGCCCGTTGAATTTAATGCCGAGGAGCACTTAGGCGGCGCCGCAACTACCCAGGAGATGCGCCAGATTGCAGGGCGCGCGACCACGGCGCGCATCGCCCCCGACAGCCTGCGCGCCAAGGCGGCGGCAGAGCGCAGCCAGACGCAAAAGAAGGTCATCATCTTCTCGATCGCCATCGCCATCGTCGCGGTCATCGCCTGCGCCGGCGCCATCCTTATCACCACTGCCGGTGAGGGCCTGGGCGAGCGCCCCGAGCCGATCCTTTCGTCGCATACGACCGAGCACGACGCGGATAGCTCCGGTCAATCGCAAAGCCAGCAGGACGACCCGCAGGGCAACTCCGCATCCACCGACTCGTCATCGAACACCCCCGATCAATCGCAGGGCGCCGATTCCTCTACGGCCAACAGCGGCACGCAATCCAGCACGACTGACTCAAGCCAAACGACTGACGGCTCTCAACCGAGCACAGGCGACCAGACGAGCGGCAATGCATCGGGCACGGGATCTACCGACAATAACAACACCAACAGCTCGAGCGGAACCGCTTCCGGCACGGCATCAGACAGCTCGAGCCAAGACACGGCATCGGGCAACTAAGCACGTTTGCCTCTCATAGATAACCGACCTGCATAACGGGCGCGAACCGGCAACGGTCGCGCCCGTTTACCTTGGGCGACGAGATGGCAAGGCCTGTGCGATGGTAAGATGCTTTGGTGTGTAAAGAGGAGATTTGCCATGAGCAAGACAATAGTTACGCCCACGCTATCGCTGGGCAACCACATCTATCTGTATCGTCTGCTGCGCGACGCGATTGGGTGCGGCAAGCAAACGTTTATGACGCAGGTCGAGGAGGCGCTCGCCGCCGGCGACATGACCGCTTATGACCTGGGCTTCGAGTCCACGCGCGAGCTGCTCGAGGAGCTCAACGACTGCATTAGACTGACCGTCTTTAAGGGCGGTCGCCTGTATGCCACCGTCATCGCTAACGATACCTGGGATGCCGCCCTTGCCAAGGGCGAGGACAAGCCCAAGACAGCCAAGGGAGCCAAGCAGTCCTACAAAAAGAAAAAGCGCGGCGAGAAGGACCTCAAGGCCGTGCGCCCTAAGCACGTTAAGCGTCCCGAGCCCGAAGCCATGGTTGAAGCCGCGCCGGAACCCGAGCCCGAGGCAGAGATCGAAGTCGCTATTGAGGTAACAGCAGAAGCCGAAACCGAAATCGCCGCCACGACCGATTCCAAAGTCATATCCGAGCAGGAAGCCACTGCGGAGCTCGACGAGGCTCCCAAGTCGACAACCGAAAAAGCCGCTGACCAGCCTGAGACGCCTGCGTTCCAAAACAGCGATGTCTTTGGCGACGACTTTGGCGACGAGGCTGAGGACGATCAGTCCGACGAGCCCGCCGATCAAGGCGCTACCGAGTCGGCGCCGGAGCCCGAGACGCCGCAGCCCGCCATCTCGCTCACGGTCGTCTATGATCCCGAGAACGCCAACGCCGGCATCACCACCATGGCATCCACGCCCATCGAGGCAAAGCCGAGCGTCGAGAACGAGAACGCGACGCAGGTTGAGGTTGACACTGCAGCTGCGGACGCGCCCGTCACCGTGGAGCCCGCAGATTCCACGACCAGGCCGGAAGCGACGCCGGAGTCCGCACCCGTCATCGAGTCCGTGCCCACCTCTGCTTGCGACCAAATTCCCGCACCGGCACCAGCTTCGGCACCCGCAGCAGCCCCAACCCCCGCACCTGCAGCGCCCGCCATCCCCAAGGACTTCCCCGTCGATTTCACAACCGAGATCTTCTGCCCCGGCCCGCTTCTGCACCAGCTGTCAACCTATCTCCCCTACGGCGCCGACACCCTCGGCATCGTCGGCGAGTACTACTGGATCGCCCGCGAGCGCGGTACCATCGAGACCGCGCGAAACCGCGCAAGCTTCCCCCTGCACTACACGCAGGCCGGCGAGCGCCACGAAGTCACCGTGCGCATCCGCCGCAACACCACCGGCGGTCTCGGAGCCACCTGGACCATCGATAAAGTCGAGCCTTCTACCAAGTAACAAAAAGGGACGATAACCCTCAAGGTTATCGTCCCTTTCTCGTTAGGCCACCTGAGCTCGACTAGTCGCGCGTGAGCTTGCGGTGAATACGATGCGGCTGGGCTGCGTCCTCGCCCAGGCGCTCGATGCGGTTGGCCTGATAGGCCTCGAAGTTGCCCTCGAACCAATACCAGTTGCCCGGATTCTCATCGGTGCCCTCCCACGCCAGAATGTGCGTGGCGACGCGGTCCAGGAACATACGGTCGTGGCTAATGACCACCGAGCAGCCCGGGAACTCGAGCAGCGCCGCCTCGAGCGAGGACAGCGTCTCGACGTCGAGGTCGTTCGTGGGCTCGTCGAGGAGCAACAGGTTGCCGCCCTGCTTGAGCGTGAGCGCCAGGTTCAGACGGTTGCGCTCGCCGCCGGAGAGCACGCCAGCGCGCTTCTGCTGGTCCTGGCCCTTAAAGCCAAAGCTCGCCACATAAGCGCGGCTCGGAACCTCGGTCTCGCCGACCATCATGTGGTCCAGGCCATCCGAGACGACCTCCCACAGGTTCTTATCGGGGTCGATGCCGGAACGGTTCTGGTCGACGTAAGAAATCTTGACGGTCTCGCCCACCTCGAGCTCGCCCGAAGTCAGCGGCTCCAGACCCACAATCGTCTTGAACAGCGTGGTCTTACCGACACCGTTGGGGCCGATGACGCCCACGATGCCGTTGCGCGGCAGGGTGAATGATAGGTCGTCGATGAGCACACGGCCATCGAACTCCTTGTGCAGGTGATGGGCCTCGAGTACCTTGTTGCCCAGACGCGGGCCCACAGGGATGCGGATGTCGGTCCAGTCGAGCTTCTGGCTTGCGCGGGCCTCGGCCTCCATCTCCTCGTAGCGAGCCAGACGAGCCTTGTTCTTGGCCTGGCGAGCCTTGGGCGAGCTGCGTACCCACTCGAGCTCGGCCTCCATGCGCTTGGCGAGCTTGGCGTCGCGGTTGCCCTGTGCCTCGATACGCGCGGCCTTGGTCTCCAGATACGTTGAGTAGTTGCCCTTGTAGGGATAAAGGTGGCCACGGTCGACCTCGCAGATCCACTCGGCAACGTTATCCAAGAAGTAGCGGTCGTGCGTAACGGCAAGCACCGCGCCCTGGTAGTTGTGCAGGAAGTGCTCGAGCCACAGGATCGACTCGGCGTCCAGGTGGTTCGTGGGCTCGTCGAGCAGCAGCAGGTCGGGAGCCTCGAGCAGCAGCTTGCACAGGGCCACGCGGCGGCGCTCGCCGCCGGAAAGTACGTTGACCGGCATGTCGGAATCGGGCAGCTGCAGGGCGTCCATGGCCTGGCCGAGCTTGGAATCGATATCCCAGCCGTCAGCGGCATCGATCTCGTCCTGGAGCTTGCCCATCTCGGCCATAAGGGCGTCCATGTCGCAATCCGGGTCGCACATCTCCTCGCCGATCTTGTTGAAGCGATCGACCTTGGCGATCATGTCGCCAAATGCCATGCGCACGTTCTCGATGACGGTCTTGTCGTCGTCGAGCGGCGGCTCCTGCTGCAGGATGCCCACGGTGTAGCCGGGGGTAAGCCTAACATCGCCGTTGGAGACCTCCTCGATGCCGGCCATGATCTTGAGCAGGGTCGACTTGCCCATACCGTTGGGGCCCACGACGCCGATCTTGGCACCGGGGTAGAAGCTCAGGGTCACGTCGTCAAGGATCACCTTGTCGCCATGGGCCTTGCGAGCCTGATACATCTGGTAGATAAACTCCGCCATTTGCCTGTTCTATCCTTTCTACCTGCTGTTTTCCTATTCTTGATTCGCTTTAGTAGAAACGAAATGAGGAAACCAGCTCTGAAACGTAACGAAAAAGGGGCATGGTTGCCCACACCCCCTAATACTACCTGGGAAAAGTCCCCCGGAACATACTATGAACTGCGTACGCTAGTTTTCCGCAACCTTAACGAGCGGCTCGCTGAGATTTGCGCCACAACAGATACGAGTAGACGTAGACGGCTCCAACCGAACCAAACGCCAGAACCGCAATCACCGCGGCGACGACTTCACTCGAAAGCACGCTGCCTGCCACGCCCATCACAATCAGGCCAATACCCAGTACCATAAAGCAGGCGCCGCCAAAACGCTGCGTACGGCGCCAGTTCTCGGGATCGGCAAGCGCCCAAGGTGTCTTGATACCGAGCGTATAGTTCTGCTTCACACGCGGCAAATAGTTGCCTACGCCGATGAACAGCAAACCGACAACACCGGAAATCAGCACGTTAACCAAACCGACCGCCGGCACCACGCCCCAGACCGTAAGCTCTCCCAGCCAGCTTATGGCGCACATGAACAAGGTGAAGGCGATTACGAAGCCCTGGTAGAACTTGCCCGAGGTTCGATATGCCTCACCTTTGGGGTCGATGCGCGGCACCACGCAGAACATTGCGAGAAGCGCCAGAGGCAGCACGCCGAGCGCGGAGGCCATCCAGCTAGGACCCCAACCGTCGACGGCGCCGTTCGCGCCCCAGTGCGTGGGAATCTGCCCAGGCAAGCTCGGCATCACCATGAGATGCGCTACGACATTGGCGACGCACAGAGCGACCAGCGCAATCCACACGCGCGACGATACCCCCGTGGGGTGAATGCCCTTGTTTTCGTTATTCATCCTTATCACCTTCCGTGTTTGTAAAGCCCATAAACCAACCGATCAAGTCCTGCATGACGGTAGTGTTTAAGCTGTATACGATATTTTGACCATGACGTTCGTCGGTTACCAACCCGGCGTTTTTGAGCGTCGCCAAGTGATGGCTCAGCGACGGCTTACTGATATCGAAATGCTCGGCAAGCTCCCCCGCCGTGCAATTGCCCTCGCGCAGCAACTCCAAAATGCGCCGTCGCGTTGGATCGGCAAGCGCCTTAAAACCCTCTCCCGGCATAAGACCTCCTCTCATCATCTCTCATGACGTGCACACTATACTCTGTATTTAGATGTTTGTCTAACTATCTAACTGCAATGCTTCAAACCACATCAAAGCAAACGCCATCGCAGCCTATGGGCGATTACCTATAATGGCGATAGCTAAAACACGACCCGCTTCCCCATCGGAGGATGTCTATGACCGAAACCGCAGCCGCAATTTCCAACGAGACGCGCGACACCAAGCTCGAGATCATTATGGGGCGCGAGGCGCTCGATAAACTCGCCAGCTCCACAGTGCTGGTGCTCGGCTGCGGAGGCGTGGGCTCCAACTGCTGCGAGGCACTCGCCCGCGGCGGCATTGGTCATTTCGTCATTCTGGATAAGGACATCATCGCGCCCAGCAATATCAATCGCCAGGCCATCGCCTTTCAAAGCACCATCGGCAAGCGCAAGGTCGATGTTATGGAAGCCATGATCCACGACATCAATCCAGCCGCTACCGTCATCAAGCGCACCGAATACCTGTTGAGCGACAATATCGACGAATTTTTCGCGCGCGTTTTGGAGCAGACGGACGGCAAGCTCGACTACGTCGTCGACGCCATCGACACCATCTCGGCCAAGCTCACCATTGCCAAATATGCTCAGGACCACGACATTCGTTTGGTTAGCTCCATGGGCGGGGCCAACAAGCTCCATCCCGAGTGCCTCCGCTTTGCCGACATTTTCGATACGGTACGTGACCCCATGAGCCGCATCATGCGCAAAGAATGCAAGAAGCGCGGAATCAAGAGTCTACATGTACTGTTTAGCTGCGAGGAATCGGTTAAGACACAGCCCCGCGACCCTTCCAATATCCACGAGCGCACCGAGCTCGGAACCGCCAGCTTTATGCCGCCCATCATGGGCCAGATGATTGCCGGCGAGGTTATCCGCCAGATCAGTGGCCGCGGCACCGAGCGCGTGCGCGCCGATGGCCAGCGCTTGGACTAGCGGAGCGCGCCGAGATGGAGCCCCGGTTATTTGATGCACACTGCCATCTTGATTTAATGGCTCACCCGGACGCCGTTGCCGATGAGGCAACGGCGCTGGGCTTGGGTCTATTTGATTGCGGCGTCGATCCACGCGACTTTTCGGCCGCAAACGAGCGCGCTCGTCGCCACCCGGGCATCATCGCCGGCGTTGGGCTTCACCCCTGGTGGCTCGCCGATGGCCACTGCGGTTTTGCCGAAGTCAATCTGCTTTGCGAAGTTGCTGCCCAAGAACGCTACATCGGCGAAGTCGGACTCGACTTTTCCGCGCGCTTTGCTGGAAGTGAGCCGCTACAAATACAGGCACTTAACCGGCTCTGCGATGCGCTCGTGCAGCATCCTCTTACCGGGCGCGTGATATCAATTCACGCCGTTCGTTCGGCAGGAGCCGTACTGGACGTCCTCGAATCGCATGGACTACTCATCCCAAACCCCGACTCCCCCGCTATCATCTTCCACTGGTTTAGCGGCACTTCGGACGAACTCACCCGCGCGCGTAATGCGGGCTGCTATTTTTCCGTCAACGAACGCATGCTCGCGACCAAGCGCTGTCGCGAATACGCACGACAGATTCCACTCGACCGCCTACTGCTCGAGACCGATGCGCCGGCCGAGCCAAACACAGAAACAAGCACGCAGTCGCTCATCAGGTCGCTCACAAGGACCTCAGAACGCATCACCTCGCTCAAAAACTGCGACGCAAAGCGCATCGAGTCGATAGTTTTAACAAATGCGCGCTCTGTTTTTGACCTTCGCTAACCCCTGGTGTGCAAAAAATGCCAAATATGAGTACTGCTACCGGAATGGATACATTTCTTTTAACTTTCCAACCGCCAGAATAATCCTCGATTGTCCGCTAATTAAAGCTTTTACAGTCATTCATCCTGCGTTTTCACAAATCTTAAACCCCTCCAGACGCTCAAATCACGTCTGAAGGGGTTGATTTTGCTGCGACTAAATTAGTCACAGTACTCATATTTGGCATTTTTTGCACACCGGGTCCCGAGGAGGCGCCTGCACCTCCCCGGGACCGCTCGGCTATTCGACGATTGGTGCTCCGTGGCCCCAAGAGCCTTCCATGCCGCACACGGTCGAGGCAAACCCGGCAGCAAAGTCGAGCGCACGCTCGATGGCCTCGGCACCATCCTCACCACGCTTGGCGGAATCGAGATAGCACATCAAAAACGAAGTGAGGAACGAGTCGCCCGCCCCCATGGTGTCCTTCATGTCCGTTACCGGCTTAGCCAGCTGGCGGTAATAACGCTCGCCGTCGTAAGCAATGCAGCCCTCGGCGCCCGCCGTAGCCGACACAAAACGCGGACCCAGGCCCTTCACCCATGCCAGACGCTCGCGAATCTCGTCCTCGCTCGCGGCATCCGCCGCACTAAAGAAAGCAAAATCGACGTAGGGCGCAATCTGCTCGTAGTACTCGTCGGTGGAGTCGTCCGAAAAGTCAAAAGAGACCGTGACGCCCGCAGCCTTCAGCTTGGGCAGCTCGCGCTCGGTAAAGCAATAGTTGCCCGAATGAACCACATCGAACTGCTTCATGTACGCAAGGTCAAAGCGATCGAGGACATAGCGCGCATCGCCACGGATACCGCCCTCGTTGGAGCCGAGGAAGACACGGTCACCGTCAACGACGGTCACGCGAGCCGCTCCGTTCTCGCCAATCATCTGCTCGCACTTGTCAAGCTCGATACCCTCATCCTCGAGGCTTGAAATGACATGCTCGGCAGCGGCGTCATTGCCAAAAATGCCCATGTATGCAGAGCGTGCGGCACCGCATTTCTTGGCATAAACGGCGAAGTTAACCGCGTTACCGCCAGGATACATGGTGTGGATATGCTCGTAGCGATCGACGACGTTGTCGCCAAATCCGAGCGCGTTAACGTTAAATGCCATGGCCTTTGTCCCTTCTAGTACTCGACAACACCCATATAGCGGCGGAAATCGGGATCGTGATCAAACACCTTGCCGCGTGCAGCACGCAGTTCGCAGTTCATGGCGTAGAACAGCACCGGGTCCAGATAGGCACGGACGCTCGCCGGCACGGCTTCCATACCGTACTCCTTGGCATCGAGCACCATCAGCGTATCGGTATGCGTCTTAAGGAACGCCAGGGCGCGCTCATCCATAGCACGGCACTCGCTGGAGCCCATCTGCAGGAAGTAAAAAACGCCATCCTGAGTAGCCTCGAAGGGGCCATGGAAGTACTCGGCAGAGTGGATGTAGCTGCAGTGCTGCCACTGCATCTCCATAAGAGAGCAGATAGCGAAACCGTAGGTCTGGCTAAAGTTGGGACCGCTGCCCAGAATATAGAAGAACTCGTGCTCCTGGCAAAGCTTGGCAAAACGATCGCCCAGCTCGGCATTTACCTTCTCACGTGCCGGGGGAAGAATCTTATCCATCTCGGCGATACCGGCATACATATCGGCAAGATCGGCGTAGCCCTCCTGCTGATCGAGCAGCTCGGCCGCAAGCGACAGCGAAATGCCAGCGGGGACCTCGGCCTGCGGCACACCCTCGCCCCATGGGTAGACCCACGTGGTCCACTTGCCGGAGTCGATCTTGGATCCAGCGTTGTCGGTCTGGGCGATCACCGTAGCGCCGGCGGCAAGGGCAATCTCGCAGCCCTCGACGACCTCCGGGGTATTGCCACTGTGGCTGCAAGCGATGACCAGGGACTTCTCGCCCAGACGACGCGGACGCATGATATCGAACTCGCGAGCCGTATAGATATACGAAGTGAAGGTGGTTGCCTCGCGCTGCAGAAGCTCATGGGCCGGGATCAAATCGATCATGGAGCCACCACAAGCAATCCAGTAGACGCTGTCGAACTTGCCCTTCTCGGCAATTGCCTCTTTGATCAGATCGTGTGCGTTCATATCCAGTTCCTTTCTTGTTTGGCCGCAATCAATGACGTTGGCTGCGTGGCCGATAGTTGTTTTAGTCAATCAGATATTTCTCGAATGCGGCCATGTTCTTGGCATCTGCCGCCGCCGGATCATCGTAGTAACGACCGTCCGTGATTTCCTGGCCCAGCATGCCGTCGAAACCATGGGCGTTGAGTGTGGCAACGAAGGCGTCCATATCGTGCTTGCCATCGCCCCACACCAGATGGCCATACGGGTCACCGTCGATAAAGTGCATCTCGTGAATTGCCCCATCACCAAAGGTGGCAAACCAGTCCTCGAGCGTCTCGCCAGCAACGCCCATCGCGGTTGTATCAACCATGGGCTGTAAGTACGGGCTCGCGACCTCGTCAATCATGCGCTTCGCATCGGAAACCGTCGTCACAAGGTTGCTCTCCTCGGGACGCAGGCTTTCCATCGTAAGCACCAGACCGTGCTCGCCGGCATACTCCGCCAGAATGGACAAGTGCTCGCGGCTGCGCTTCCAGGCTTCCTCGCGGTCCTCGTCCCAGTCGCCCCAGCCCGAGTTGACGGACATACGGTCGCACCCAAGTACCTCGGCAAGCTCAATGCCGTGCTTAAAGTACGCCAGGCTGCGCTGTTCATGCAGCGGTTTGCGTGCGCAGTACTGCCAAGGATAGACAACGTTCTCGGGGCACAGAGTACGATACCTAAGCCCACGGTCTGCAGCCTTTTTCGCCAGGACCTCAGCCTCAAAGTAGCCCGTGTGGTCGAGCGTCACATGCGGCTCTGCGCACCACAGCTCAATGGACTCAAAGCCCAAACGCTGCTGCACATCAAGGAAGTAATCGAGCGACCACATGATGTAGTGGATATTCATGCCCGCAATCTGCTCGCGGCGCAGCGTCGGTTTGGATTCAGACATCTTATGCCTCCTTATTTCGATCGAACACGATTTGTCCGTCCGACATCGTCATATCAACCGCAAGATCGCGTGCGTCGCGATAATCGAGGTCAAACACATCCCGATCGAGCACGCAGATATCGGCAAGCTTGCCGACCTCGAGCGTACCCAGCTCGTCTTCGCGCATCAGATCGTACGCGCCCCCGGCAGTCCAAGCGCGCAAGAGCTCGACAAGCGTCAGCGTGTTGACCTCATTCACAGGCAGTCCGTCGGCGAAGAATCCGCCGCACGCGCTGTAGATTGACTCGCCCAGGCTCGGAATCAGCAGCGGCAAATCCGTTCCACAGCACACTGTGCATCCGGAATCTTCCATGCCGCGGCGATTCCAGCTGTGCAAAAGTCGCGTCTCGCCAATTTGTCGACGCATCATCGATAGGCAATCCTCGCGCCGGTCCAGCGTCAGAATCTGCGGATAGACCTCGCAAATTCCACCTAACTTGCCAAACTCGACAAGATCGGTCGGGTCAGAGTTCTCGAGATCGGTAATCGCATGGCGGCGAAGCATCCGTCCATGCTCGTCTCGAGGCAGCGAGGCATAGAGCGCCACGGTGCGACGAACGGCGCCATCGCCCTGGCAATGCAAGGAATATCGGAAGCCGTCAGCATCAATTGCACGCAGCTCGCTCTCAATCAGATCCCACTCTGGTTCCTCGACGACCGTCTTGCCGGCAGCGCCCGCATCGGCCGTGTCCTCATAGGGGTCAATCATCTCGGCAAGCCCCGCCCATACGCCGCGATCGGTCATACGGTTGAAGCCAGAAAAACGAACGAACGGTCCCCGGAAGCGCTCTCGCGCCTCGCGGGCATATGCCAGATTTGCACCGGCGCCCACCGGCTGCGACATCATAGAGACGCGAACCGTCAGCTCACCAGATTCCTCACGGCGAGCCATTTCGTCGGCAAAGCCGTAGTAGTCATCAAACGCCATTTCCTTGATGGCGGTAACGCCGCGCTCGTTAAGCATGCTCATGTAGTCCGAATACCCGGCACGCGCCTCGGGCAGCGCAAGGAAATCGCTCATCATGCGCCAGATCTTCTCGGCATAGCACGCCTGGGGTGTAAAGCCATATCGCGCACTGGCGGCAGCGTTGAGAACGCAGGTCCCCGCTCCTGGTGTAAAGCAGACGACGGGGATATCGCCAAAACAATCGTCAAACACAGCTGCCGTATTTGCGTTCTCGACATCCGATGCCAACGTTTCGGGTAGGTTGTGGCCAAAAGCCGCCGCGCAATCCGGATGATCTTCTTTCCATGCACGCAAGAGCGACACAGCCTCTTTGGCATCAGCGATGCCGGACAGATCAGACCCCAACGTCCGCAGCGCCCAACCTGTATAGAAGGTATGCACATCGATCAGGCCAGGCATGACAGTGCGGTCGCCCAGGTCAACTACCTCGTCCGCCTGGGTCAAATACGAAGCTACCTCACACTTGGTGCCAACAGCCTCAATTCGATTGCCACGGACCGCTACGAAACCTTCAAACGGCAGGTCCCCCGTACCGGTAAAGACGCTCTTAGTCGTCAGGACCGTCAAACGATCAGACATCACAACCACCTACACCGGAAGCATGCCAGAGATTGCCGTTACGATCAGGCCAAAGACGACCATGAAAATGAAGAACTTCCAAATGGTCTTCCACCATTGGCCAAACGAAATCCTAGCCACGGCAAGACCGGCGACCGTCATGCCCGCCACGGGGCTGATGGTGTTGATGGTCTGGTTGGCAAACTGGAGCGCGGTGACGGCCGCCTCGGGATTGAGGCCCATGAGCTCGGTCAGGGGGCCCATAACGGGCATGGTGAGCGCCGCCAGGCCAGAACTCGAGGGAACCAGCAAAGAGAGCAGGCCAAGGACGACATACATAAACGTGGTGTAGACGGCGGCGGGTGCACCGGCGAGCGCGGTAGCGAGCGCCTGGAGGATGGTGTCGATGATCATGCCGCCCTCGGCGATGACCAGAATACCGCGAGCGATACCGATAACGACGGCAGCGTACGCAAAGTCGGCGAGACCCTTAACGAACTCCTCTGCGATCGTCTGCTGGTCAAGGCCGCCCAGGATACCGGCAAGCAAGCCCATGCCAAGGAACACGGCGGAAATCTGATTCATGTACCAGCCCTGGGTAACAAGACCCCAGACGATAATGCCCATACCGCAAGCAAAATCGATAAGCACGAGCTTCTGACGGATAGTGAACTCTTCCTCGATGGAGGCATCGGTCACGGAAAATTCAATACGCTTGAGCTTATCGTCCTCGTACACAATGGACGACTCGGGGTTTTTCTTGACGCGCATGGCGTAGCGCATGGCCCATGCGATACCGACGGCAGTGAAGATGACCCAAGAAACGGCACGCAGCCACAGTTGCGGATTACCCTCGATGCCAATGATGCCTTGGGCGATCAAAACATTAAACGGGTCGATGGTCGAAGCACAATATCCCAGGTTAGGACCAAGGAAGCAGATGATGAATGCCGTCATCGAGTCATAACCGATACCCATCATGATGGGAATGAAGATGGCATAGAACGGCAGGGCTTCCTCAGACATACCGAACGTAGTGCCACAAATGGACAGCAACGTCATCGTGATGGGAATGATGAGGATGTCCTTGTTCTTGAGCTTTTTAATCACACGGCTCATGCCGGCATTCAAAGCGTTGGTCTTGGTGATGATCGCGAACGATCCGCCAATCAATAAGACGAACGCAACGACGTCGGCAGCCTCTTGGATACCCTTGGTGGGCGCTTGCAGAACCGCGAAGATATCCTGGCCCAGATTGATGGTCTCGCCGGTCTCGGAATCGGTGTAGTTCTTATCGACCTGTTCATAGGTTCCAGCAACGGCGACTTCACGCTCGCCCGCCGCTGTCAAAATCGTCTTGCGCTGATACTGACCAGAGGGAACGATCCAAGTCAGGACCGCAAAGACAACGATCAGCAAGAACATGATCGTATAGACATGCGGTAATTTGAACTTAAAACGTCTGTTTGTCTTCTTCGCCTTCGTATCTGACATAGATACCTCCAAAGAACTCGAGACTGCATCGCATCTCGCTTCAACGTTTGCATAAGGCAAACGTTCTATGACGTCCCATAGATTACCAGCAGCTTTTTCCTTCATCAAGATAATTTCAAACTGGTTGCCGCAACGCGGTTGAACGGTTGTGTTCGCGCCGTGAACGGTATGGAAACGCCCGGTGAGATGATCCACCGGGCGTTTCCATTCGCAATGTCCTAGATGTCAAAAACGTAGCGAGACCCAACGATCCGCTGACGACCGATGATAAACGGCCGCCGCTGCTCATCGAAAAAGAAGGCTTCCATATAAAACAAGGGTTCGCCAACGGGAACTGCCAACAGCCGAGCGACCTCGGGCGACGCGCACGCGATCTCGAGCGTGCACGGGTCGGTAAACGCGGGCGTGCGGCCCGTTCGGTTGCGCACGAACTCAAAAATGGATTGGTTAGATAGAGGTGCCGTTGATAGATAGGCGTTGTCCTCGTAAACGTATATGTTGTTCTCGAGCATGACGGGGACTCCATCGGCAGTACGTACACGCTCAACGCAAATCAAATCAGTTCCAACGGGAACACCAAAGAACTGCGCTTCGGTAGAATCTGCCGGCAGTATCTTTCTCGAAATGACGCACGCCCCCGGCTCCATTCCGTTAACGCGACATGCGTCCGAAAAACTCTGGACGTCATCCTTCTGGCGAATCTTGCGCTTAAGCTTGGGGGCATTGACAAACGTGCCTTTCCCCTGCCGCTTCGTTAGATAGCCCTGCTGGACGAGCTCCTCAATAGCGCGTCGCACGGTAACGCGGCCAACTTTATAGTTCTCAGCCAATTCGAATTCGTTGGGTATCCGCGCGCCCGCCTTGTAGGCACCGGAATTGATTTCGTTTTTAATGATATCGATAACCTGTTGGTACAGCGGTATCGCTGCTTTACCGTCAGTTAGTCCTTCAGTCGGTGGCATATACCCTCTCCCAGCCCAATTAAGTCAAAAGCGGGCTTAAGGGCATTCAACAAGCCCTTAAGCCCGCATTAGCATAAAGTATGCTTGCTGCCGCACCAAAATGTCGGGTATTTACTCATCTGACCCGAAAAACGCGCAACTACCGCGCTCCTAAGAAAGCGTGAGCAGCTCCGGCAGCTGGTCGATAATCTTGTCCGCGGCATCCTGGCTAAAGCCAAAGCGCTCCTCGCGCTTGGCAATAACTGTCAGGCCGGCTCGCTTGCCGGCAGTGATGCCAGGCACCGAATCCTCAACGCAGCAGCAGCGATTCGCGGGCAGCCCCAGCAGGTCCAGCGCATGCAGGTAGATGTCGGGCTCGGGCTTGCTCTCCTTAAACTGCTCGCCGCTCACCACATACTCAAAGGCATCCGACAGCCCGCACGCATTGAGCACTTCCTCGATGCTATCCATGGGAGACGAGCTGGCAAGCGCCACGCGAACGCCACGGCGCGGCAGCTCTCGAATCGTATCCACGGCGCCTGGGTTAATCAAAGCCTGATAGTCGCGCGGACGCTTATGCGCCCACTCGTCCCAACGGATCAACGCTTCCTCGCCAGTTAAATGCCCCTTCCCGGCGCGCTCAAACCAATCGACCAGCATACGCAGGAAGAACTGATGCGAGGTACCAACCTGCCCGTTCAACTCCTCTTGAGTCAGGTTAAGCCCAAGCTCCTTGGCAAACGCGGCAGTCTCGCCCAGGTAGTAATACTCGGTATCGACAATGACGCCGTCCATGTCAAAGATAACGGCGTCGAACGGAAATGCGGACACGGCACCCTCCCTAACAAAAGGGCGCCCGCAAGCGGACGCCCGAGCCATGCACTATCGGCGATTCTAACCCAGCAGCTTATCCAGCGCCACCGCAATGCCGTCTTCGTTATTATTGGCGGTCACCATCTGGGCCACAGCCTTGACCTCATCGACGGCGTTGCCCATGGCAACACCGGTTCCGGCCCACTCAATCATAGACTTGTCATTCTGGCCGTCGCCAAACGAGACGACCTCGCTGGCATCGATGCCGAGCTTGGGCAGGGCACCCTCGAGCGCGCGGGCCTTGTCAATACCGGGCGCCGTGTACTCAAAGTACCAGTCGGCCGTAAACATACCCGAAAGCGTCTGGGTAAAGGGCGCGTACATCTCCTCGTGATGCGCTTGCAGATAGGCCGGGTCGCCCGCCGTCAGCAGCTTGTCCACGGGATAAGCATCAGCGACCTCATGCAGGCTCTCCACCTCGCGAATCTTAAGATCGCACGCGTCGCGCTCATACTTGACGATGTTTTTCTGCGAGCCGTCAGGCAGCGTGATCATGCAATGGTACGAGTCCTCAACGTGCAGATCGCGACCGAGCGAAATCATAGGGATCACGTCAAAATTACGCAGGTGATCAATCAGGCGATGCAATTCGTCGGCAGGCATAGCCTGATCGAACAGCACTTCGTCGGTCTGGGCATCGACGACGTGAGCGCCGTTAAAGGCCACCAGCAAACCATCATGACTCTGAAGGTCGAGCTCCTGCGCCAAGGCGTGCAGCCCCCATGCGGGACGGCCCGAAGCCAAAATGAGCTTAATGCCCGACTCCTGCGCCGCGAGCAGCTTCTCGCGCGTACACGGGCTAATCACTTTCTGGTCGTTGGTGAGCGTACCGTCGATATCCATTGCGATGGCTTTAATTGCCATATGTGCCTCCTTGCATCGTTTTTATCGCGCACTATCTTATCCGAGCCGGGGCACGTTCGCACAGCGCGCGTATGACGGTTGCAAAACCACCCCATTTGAAACAAAGGCAAAAAAGTACTTGCAAAGACGCGTTCCGACATATAAGTTGATAAAAGACCGCCGTTGCGGTTTTAAGTAGATCAAGCATATGAAGTTTGAGTTTTAGCGTGTAAGAGAAGGAAGATCGGCAAAGTACAACCCCAAACGTAATGACAACTTAATGAGGTAACTGCCACATGTGAGGCACCCAGGGCATTGCTGTCTCGATTTTGAGCACGATGCCTTCCGCCTTGCATGGGCCGTTCCATCCCGCCCCTGCAGCAACTGCCTCACGGGCTCATTGAAAACCGCATAGCACCCCAACGTCAGCACATCACCCACGGCAAGCACATCACTCACGACAACCAACACATCAACAAACAGCACGAACATCAACCGATTGGAGAAGCTATGACAAACCACCACGCTGAAGACGGCGATAAGAAAAGCATTCTGGATGCCCGCATTGAGCGAGCATATGCAAACGAATATGACGCCGCCTTTGCCGCCGCGACCATCAAGAACTACGCGTCGCTACCGCTCGCGACGATCTTGGCCGACCACCCTCAACTGCTGAAGCGCTGCACAAAGATCATGGGCGACCCCGACATTCGCAAGCTGACAGACCCCTATGCCCCAAAACGCGACAACGATTCGTACGTTCTTACCGTAGGCTGCCTAGCCCATATGCTTACGGCGCTCGACACGAAACTCAAGCTCGAATGGGAACCCGACGAGCGTCATGAACTCGAAAGCAAGCGGAACACCCTGCGCACCGCACTGTTCCTTCCGTTGGACGGCCTCAAGCGCTGCAACGTCGAGCTCAATACACAGGCGCGGCAAAAGCCCGGGACCACGGGGCAGAAAACTCCAAGACCCCATGCGGCCATCGTCGACCGCAACCGATATAACCGCATGACCGCGCACTTTTCTGCCGAGGGAGTAGCCATAAGGACGCTGATCGACCTGCTGTGCCTCCTGAGCATCAACGAGCTATTTGAGGGCTATCTCGCCCTTGTTCCCGCGACGGCACCCAAGTCGGTAGCAAAGATCATCGAGACCTGCAGACGCCAGTTTGAGCGCCATCGCAATGGCAGCGAGATGAACGCCAGCATCGCGCAGTACCACGCGGCTCATTACAAAAATGACGGATGTGCCCCTGTCGAGCATCAGCTGCGGCTCGCCTACACCACGCCCGCCGCAACGCTCTATCGCTTTGGAGCCCTTGGCGCTTGCGAGCCGCACGAACAGGCAGCCTGCCCCACAACCGAGCTCGATCTCAGGCTCGGACGAACCCTGTAGCCCGCCAGCCCCTCCGCGGGCAACAATCCTATTCCACAACACAACCAACGGAAAGGAGTCCTCATGGACACCAATCATTCCCCCATCATCAGCCCCCTCACCATGCGTGAATCCGCCCGAGGCATCACGCTCACCAGCATTTACGATGAGATGCTCGCCCGTCGCGAGCTCTCCGTCATGGGAAACATCGAAACCCCGATGGCCCACGACCTATGCCAGCAGATCCGCCTGCTCGATGCCACCGACCCCAGCCGCCCCATCACCATATTTGTCGCCAGCGCCGGCGGAAGCGTGCGATCGGGTCTTGCGATCTATGACGCCATGCGCCTCGCATCGTGCCCCATCCGCACCGTCTGTCTGGAATTCGCCGCGTCCATGGGCGCCGTGATCTTTATGGGCGGCGACGATCGCCGTATGGCGCCCCATGCAGAGCTCATGATTCACGACCCGCTGATCCCCCAGGGGGCAGGCGGCTCGGCACTTGCGCTGCAGGAAACCAGCCGGCGTCTCATGCAGACCCGCAAGACCCTCACGCAAATCCTCTCGGACCGCAGCGGCCTCACGCCCAAGCGCATCCAGTCCCTCACTGCAAAAGACACCTACCTTTCGGCCGAGCGCGCCGTCGAGCTCGGCTTTGCCCACGAAATCCTCTCGACCACCAAGGAGGTCGCCCATGTCTAACCTCGCCAGCCGCCTCGCCGCATCTGAGTCCGCATCGTCCACCATCCTCGCCAAGGATCGAACGCTTTCCTGCGACACCCGCCAACGGGACTCAACAACAACGCACTTGTGATCGGCCCCTCGGGAGCCGGCAAGACCCGAAACGTCCTCAAGCCCAACCTGCTGCAAATGAACGCAAGCACCATCGTGCTCGACACCAAAGGCACGCTCTGTCGCGAAGTGGGACCCGTGCTGGCAGCCCACGGTTACCGCGTGCAATGTCTCAACTTCGCCGACCTCAACACCGTCCCGGCCCTTGCGCCCGGCATCGAGCGCTGCGGCTACAACCCCCTGAGGCACATTCGCCGCAAGGCGGACGGCAGGCCCAACCAGCAGGACATCCTCTCGGTGGCAAAGGCCATCTGCCCCATCGAGGACAACAACCAGCCTTTTTGGGATCATGCGGCGGCAAACCTGCTGTCGTGTCTTATCGCCTACGTCACCGAACAGCTGCCCGCCGACGAGCAGACGATCAGCTCGGTCATCAAGCTAATCGAGCACCTGCAGGACGGTGCCACGGGTCGATTGTTTGACGACCTGATCACGACCGACCCCCAAAGCTATGCCCTCTCGCTATGGCGGCGCTACGCCATTACGCAAAATGCCGAGCGCATGCACGCGAGCATCGTCGGCATCCTTGCCGAAAAGGTCATGTGTCTGGGATTCGACGGCGCGGCACAGCTCTATCGTGAGTGCCATCAGGTAGACTTCGCTTCCATGGGACACGCCCCCTGCGCCCTGTTTGTAACCGTGAGCGATATTGACCGCAATCTCGATCCGCTGACCGGCCTCTTTATTTCGCAGGCGTTTATGGGCCTCATTCGTGAGGCCGATAGGCAGCCCGACGGCAGCCTGCCCGTGCCCGTGCGCTTTATGCTCGATGACTTCGCAAATCTGCAGATCCCCCAGATCGACAACGTGCTCTCGATTATCCGAAGCCGCAACATCTGGGCAACGCTGCTGCTGCAGTCGACCAACCAGCTCGATGCGCTCTATGGCGAGGCACGCGCACGCTCCATCATGGGCAACTGCGACACGCATCTGGTGCTGGCGTTCCAGGATCCCGAGAGTGCCCGGGTGTTTTCCGACCGCGCCGACGCGCTGCCCAGCACGCTCATGGCGACGCCGATCGATCGCTCGTGGCTCTTTGTACGCGGTCGCACTCCCGAACAGGTCGAGCGCTTTAGGCTCGAAGACCATCCGCTCTACGGGGAGCTGCCCGAGGCGCAGCGAGGCCATGCGGAGGCCGAGATCTAGGCGCAGGGTTCTCGCAGCGCGCGGCGCCCCGGCGATGTTCCACAAAGGCCGTGCGCCCCGGGACCACGGCAAAGCAAAGGGGCCCGCATCCGATAGGATACGGGCCCCTGACTATAAGGCGCGATGCGTTAACAGCAGCGACTACTTACGATGCGCGCGATAGAACTCGATGAGCGCTTGGGTCGAAGCGTCCTGCTCGGCCTTGGCGGCGTCGTCGTGGAAAGCCGGGGTGATCTGCTTGGCAAGCTGCTTGCCCAGCTCGACGCCCCACTGGTCGTAGGAGTCGATGCCCCAGACCGTGCCCTCGACAAACGTAATGTGCTCGTACAGGGCGATGAGCTCGCCGAGCGCAAACGGGGTCAGCGTGTCGCCGAAGATCGAGGTCGTCGGACGGTTGCCCTCAAAGCAGCGGGCCGGGACGATCTGCTCGGGCGTGCCCTCGGCGCGCACTTCATCGGCCGTCTTACCAAAGGCGAGTGCCTTGGTCTGGGCTAGGAAGTTGCCCAGGAACAACTCGTGGACATCCTGGCCGCTGTCGGTTGCGGGGTTGGCAGTGTTTGCGAAAGCGATAAAGTCGGCCGGAACCACCACGGTGCCCTGATGCAGCAGCTGGTAGAAGGCATGCTGGCCGTTGGTGCCGGGCTCGCCCCAGAAGATCTCACCGGTATCGGAGGTCACAGCGCTGCCGTCCCAGCGGACGTGCTTGCCGTTGGACTCCATGGTGAGCTGCTGCAGGTAGGCCGGGAAACGGTGCAGGTACTGGCAGTACGGCAGCACGGCGTGGCTCTTGGAACCGAAGAAGTTGACGTACCAGACGTTGAGCAGGCCCATCAGCGCGACGGCATTGTTCTCGAGCGGCGTGTTGCAGAAGTACTCGTCGATGGCGTGGAAGCCCTCGAGGAACTGCTGGAAGCGCTCGGGGCCGAGCACGACGATCAGTGACAGGCCCACGGCGGAGTCAACGGAATAGCGGCCGCCGACCCAGTTCCAGAAACCGAAGGCGTTGGCGGGGTCGATACCGAAGGCCTCGACCTTCTCGAGTGCGGTGGAGACGGCGACGAAGTGCTTTGCCACGGCCTCGGCGTTCTGCTCATCGGAGCCGTCGATGGCGCCCTGAGCCTTGAGCTGCTCGAGCATCCAGGTCTTGACCTCGCGGGCGTTGGTGAGGGTCTCGAGCGTAGTGAAGGTCTTGGAGACGATGATCACGAGCGTGGTCTCGGGATCGAGGCCCTTGAGCTTCTCTGCCTGATCGTTGGGGTCGATGTTGGAGATGTAGCGGCAGTCGATACCGGCGTCGGCGTAGGGACGCAGGGCCTCGTAGGCCATGACCGGGCCCAGATCGGAGCCACCGATGCCGATGGACACCAGGTGCTCGATCTTCTTACCGGTTACGCCCTTCCACTCACCGGAGCGCACGCGCTCGGCGAAGGCGTACATGCGGTCGAGGACCTCGTGCACGTCGGCGACGACATCCTGGCCGTCGACAATGAGCTGGCCCTTCTCGCTTGCCGGACGACGAAGCGCGGTGTGCAGGACGGCGCGGTCCTCGGTGGTGTTGATGTGCTCGCCGGAGAACATGGCGTCACGGCGCTCCTCGAGCTTCACCTCGCGGGCAAGATCGCACAGCAGCTTGACGGTCTCATCAGTCACCAGGTTCTTCGACAGATCGAAGTGCAGGTCACCGGCGTCAAAGCTCAGCTTGTTCACGCGGTCGGCGTCAGCAGCGAACCAGGCCTTGAGGTCGATACCTTCGGCCTCGAGCTTCTCCTGATGAGCCTCGAGCGCCTTCCAAGCGGCAGTCGACGTAGCATCGATAGGTGCGGCAACAGTTGCCATAGAGTCCTCCTCAGCATACGGGCGCACGCCTACATGCGCCCGGACATTCAGATGCCACTATTCTAGCGCAGGTCAAGACTATAATCAGCGAGCGTTGCCAATCGGCCCCCAAACGGCAACCGACCAAAAAGGGACAGGTTTATTTTGGCAGGCCAAACGCTTTACCAACCAAAAATAACCCATCCCTTTATGGCAGATATTAGGCCGCAGCGCACACACTGCCGAGCAGCTCGCGCAGAGGAGACCCAATGCCCTCCAACAGTTCGGGCGCAATGATGGCAAAAACGGGAACCTCGCCGGCTCCCACGACGGCAGGCACCTTGCCCTCGGAAACGATGCATCCATAAGGCACAAAGCCGTCCTCGCCGGCATCGAGCACGGCCATGCGACGAGCGAGTTCGCGCGCAAAGCCCGCCGTATCGGCATCGCCGATCGCCAGGACAAAGTCCACGCCCTCATCGGTCGCCAGGGCTACGGCCTCGTCGACCAGCTCGTCTCCCCCGTCACCGCCGACCGATCCGCAACGAAAGAGCACGCGTTCGAGCAGAGCACGGTCGAGCGAGCCGAGCGCAGCCGAAACGAGCTCATCACGCGTGTGCCTGTCACCGCCCAACACGACCAGCGCCTTGGTGCCACCGTAGTGAGCGACCAATCGTCCGCACCAGCGAGCCACGTCTCCATCCGCAACAAGGCGCGTCGGCATACCAAACCCATAATTGACCATCTTTCCCACAACCCTTCCGTGCGTATAGGCGGTATCAATCGTTAGGCTCATGCTACGAAGCGAGCTTTTCCGAGCTGTTTCGCGCTCTTTAGGGCTGCGTTAAAAACCCGATGCAGTCGCACGACCATACCTGCCAAAAAGGGACAGGTTTTGACGATGTCCGGGCGAGCGGGTATTATCGAACAGATATTCGATAGGAACATGTGTTTGATGGAGGGACACGGATGGCGCACGAGCGGCACACCTATATCTGCATCGACCTCAAGACGTTTTATGCCAGCGTCGAGTGCGTCGACCGTGGGCTCGATCCGCTCGCCACCAACCTGGTCGTTGCCGACGAATCGCGCGGGCGCACAACCATCTGCCTCGCCATCACGCAGGCCATGAAGGACTTAGGTATTCACAATCGCTGCCGCCTATTTGAGATTCCCGATGGCATCGACTACATCACGGCCGTACCGCGCATGCAGCACTACATGGAGGTGTCGGCGCAAATCTACGGTATCTATCTGGAATACGTCAGCCCCCAGGACGTGCACGTCTACTCCATCGATGAGTGCTTTATCGACGTGACGCCCTATCTGGACCTCTATCACACAGATGCGGAAGGGTTCGCTTGCACGCTGCGCGACGAGGTCTTGGCACGCACCGGCATCACGGCGACGGTCGGCATCGGCCCCAACCTATTCCAGGCCAAGGTAGCACTCGATATCACCGCCAAGCACGTGCCCAGTCGCATCGGCATGCTCGACGACGAGATCTTTCGCAAGGAGATCTGGCCTCATCGTCCCATTACCGATATCTGGGGTATCGGCCCCGGCATGGCGGCCCGTCTCGAGAAATACGGCGTCTACGATCTGATGGGCGTCGCGGCGCTCGACGAAAACCTGCTTTACGACGAGCTCGGCGTCAATGCCGAATATCTCATCGACCACGCCTTTGGGCGCGAGCCGACAACCATCGCCGATATCCAAGCCTATCGCCCGCAAGCAACTTCGACCACCACAGGACAGGTGCTCTCGAAGGGCTATGCCTACGAGCAGGCCTACACCGTCTTGCGCGAGATGGTCGATGCCGCCGTGCTGGATTTGATCGACAAGCACGTGGTGTGCGACAGCATCTCGCTCTTTGTGGGCTATGCAAGCGAGCGCGCCGACATCCGCAGGCTTGATGCCAGCGGCACTGCACAATATGTGGACGGATGCGGACACCTGCGCTCGAGTACGTCGAGCATCGAACCCACCGCAACCGCCGGCCCCGAGCTCGCACCCCGTGCGCCCAAGCCCGTCCAGCGCGATGACGAACGGCGTCGTCTGGTACGTGAGGCGCAGGCAATCGATGGCATCTTCGTGGGAGAGCATGGCGGCAAACCGCGCGGTGGCTATGCCGCACTCTTTGCGCACTCCAACGCCTCGCGCAAGCTGCCCGAGCGCACCAATTCGTTTAAGAAGATCATGGGATATTTCGATGAGCTCTGGGCACAGACTGTCGATCCCAAACGAACGGTCAAGCGCATCAACCTGGGATTTGGCAATCTGGTGCCCGAGGAATTTGCCACCATCGATCTATTTAGCGATATCGAGGCGGATGAGCGCGAGCGCGACCTAGCGCGCGCCGTCCTGGCCGTGAAAGGCAAGTACGGCAAGAACGCACTCGTCAAGGGATTAAGCTTTACCGCTGGCGCCACCGCGCGCGAACGCAACGATCAGGTAGGAGGACATCGTGCCTAAGTCCCAACAACAGCCGATGCGGCCACCGACACCTTTTGAACGCCTAGCGGACCCCGAGGGAAGACGTCGTTCCGCCGACCCAAAGCTCACCGCCAACGGCACCGTCCGTGCCGGCCGTGCCGCGCAGTTTATGCCCTTTGCCGCCCTCACGGGATACTACGAGCTCGTGCGTAAACAAGAGATCACCGCCGAGCCAAAATGCGAACTCACAGAAGAAAAAGCCCTCGAGCTTTCGCAAAAGCTCGAGGGCCTCAAACGCGGCGACTTGGTGCGCGTCACCTATTACGATGCGTACGGCTATCGCACTCGCACGGGCATCCTTGATGAGGTGCTCCCTGCGTTCAAGCTACTCAAACTCAGGGATATCGCCATCGACTTCGACGACATCCAGGACATCGAGCTACGCGGACGAGCCTAGACAAGGACGCGCATCCAGAGCGACGCTTACAGCGTCATGACGTAGTAGCCCGCGTCTTTCACGGCCTTCTCGAGGACATCACGATCAACCGGCTGCTTGGAGCGCACGCGTGCCGTGTGGTCCGCATACGTCACCGTTGCCCACACGCCATCCAGTGCATTGAGGGCATTGGCTACGTTCTGAGCGCAGCCGTCACAGCTCATGCCGCCGATGAGCAGCTCATCGCTATAGGGATAGTGCGATGCATCGGTATCCACCACAACAACCTTTTTGGCCTTCTTGCCGCTCGCACCATCGCTGCAGCAGCTCTTTCCGTGTGTCGAAGCGACAATGCGACGCAGTCCAAAAAACATGCCGACGGCAATGACGGCCAACACGATGAGATTCGCAGGGTTGAGCAAGTCGCTCATGCGTTCCCCTTTCAAGTAGCACTATCTAGATACCCCCATGGGGTGTCCCCATCTTAACCCAAAATCGTGTCCGTTCGGTCAATTAGTTTCCCTCTTCAAACTTTTTTGTTGACCATGGCTTACTTTCGTGTATAAGTTTTCCTAGGCTAACAACTGAGGACCCGAAAGGAGCATCGTGACTCGAACCATTGACATCCCAACATACCAAACGGCTGTCGTGCGCAACTGCTCCCCTACGCTCGCAGGTATCAAGCCGGCTTCGCTCTTTACCTATCCCGGCGTTTACGCCAACCAAAACGGAAAACCCGGCGCCGCCCATATCGAAGAGCGACGCTCTCGCCTGCTCGCCGTCATAGCCCAATGCAACCGCGAGCTCCAGCCACTCGGAATCCATATGAGCGTTTTGGTCTGGCGCCCCTGCGGAGCGCTCATCTATGTGTATCGCCCTGCGGACCTCATGCGATACCTCTCCGACCCCCGTGCCACGACGGCGCTAGCCGCCGAAGGTTACGATGTCCACAACCTGCCCACATCCCTGGTGCATCTCGCCGCGCGCATCACGCTGGCAAGCAGCAATGCCGCAGAAAGCGCCTATGACGGCAGCGTCTGCGCACTCGCGCGAAATAGGCACTGCGATACGGGGTGCATATGCGAGTTCCCCCACGAAATTGGCTATTTTTTGGGCTATCCCTACGAAGATGTCCATCAGTTTATCGTCCAGCACGGCGAAAACTATAAGGTCTTTGGCGCATGGAAGGTATACACAAACGTTGAGCAGGCGCTCACGACCTTCGATTCCTATCGCGCATGCACGCAATACCTTACCTACATCTATCAACAGGGCTGCACCCTGGGACAACTTGTCCAGGCAACCCGATAGAGCATACAAGACGCGGCCGCACGCCGCACAACCGAAAGGAAAACATATGAGCAAGATCGCCGTCGTCTACTGGAGCGGTACAGGCAACACCGAGGCCATGGCAAACTTCGTTGCCGAGGGTGCAACCGGTGCCGGCGCCGAGGCAGAGGTCATCTCCTGCGCCGACTTCTCCGCAGACAAGGCCGCCAACTATGACGCCATTGCCTTCGGCTGCCCCGCCATGGGTTCCGAGGAGCTTGAGTATGACGAGTTCCAGCCTATGTGGGACGAGGTCAAGGAGACCCTCGGTGACAAGAAGGTCGTCCTCTTTGGCTCTTATTCGTGGGCCGAGGGCGAATGGATGGACAACTGGAAGGCAGACGCCGACGAGGCGGGCGTCAACGTCGTCGATTCCGTCATCTGCTACGATGCGCCCGATGATGAGGGCGAGACCGCTTGCAAGGCCCTCGGAGCCGAGCTCGCGTAACGAACCCAGGGCCTCCAAAAGAGCCTGCATCAAAGCGCATCCTCATCCCTACAAAATAGCGGGGGCTGGATTCAAGTCCAGCCCCCGCTATTTTGTAACGGCAGTTACATCAACCGGCTACGAGATATTGCCCAAAAACGCCTTGGTGCGTTCGCTCTTGGGATGGTCGAAGACCTCGCTCGGCGTGCCCTCTTCCACGATAACGCCGCCGTCCATAAAGACGACGCGGTCGGCGACGTCACGGGCAAAGCCCATCTCGTGCGTCACGACGATCATGGTCATGCCATCGCGTGCCAGGTCGCGCATGACACCCAGAACGTCGCGAACCAGCTCGGGATCGAGCGCCGACGTGGCCTCGTCAAAGAGCATAACGTGAGGGTTCATCGACAGGGCGCGAGCGATGGCAACGCGCTGCTGCTGGCCGCCCGAGAGTTGGCTCGGCATAAAGTCGATACGCTCGGCAAGACCGACCTTGGTCAGCTCCTCGACGGCAATCTTCTCGGCCTCTTCCTTGCTGCGCTTGAGCACCTTCTGCTGCGCGAGCATGACGTTCTTTTTGACTGAGAGGTGCGGGAACAAATTGAACTGCTGGAACACCATACCCAGATGCGTGCGCACCTTGTTAAGGTCGACGCCCTTGGCGCACACGTCCACACCCTCAACGACAATCGAGCCACTCGTGGGATGCTCCAGACGGTTGATGCAGCGAAGCATCGTCGACTTGCCCGAGCCCGAAGGACCCAGGACTACGACGACCTCGCCCTTGTGCACATCCAGATCGATATCGCGCAGGACCACGTTATCGCCAAAGGCCTTCTGGAGGTTCTTGATGCTGACGACGACCTCGTTCGAGTTATTGGTTTCGCTCATGATAGGACCTCCTTACAGACCGGCGATGTGATCGGCAGGCGTCGCGACAACCTGTCCGGCGCTCTTGGCGGGACGCTTCTTCTTGGTCTCGGTCGTGCCCAAAAGCCTTGCCTCAAGACCGCTCACCAAGCGAGCGAGCGGCAGGGTGATGACCAGATAGAACAGGGCGGCAACCACGTACGGTGTAATGGAGCCCGTCGTGGCCACGATGGTACGGGCGTTCATGACGATCTCGACCACACCCACGGCGGCAAGCAGCGACGTATCCTTGTAAAGCAAGATAAACTCGCTGGTCAGCGTAGGCAAAACATTGCGGAACGTCTGCGGAATCATAACGTAGAGCAGCGTCTGGAAGGCATTCATGCCCAGAGAGCGAGCAGCCTCGTTTTGGCCCTTGGGGATCGATTGAATACCGGCACGGAAGATCTCGCACAGGTACGCAGACGAGTTCATGGCCATGACGATGACGCCCAAGACATAGTCGTCCACCTTGACGCCGGCCAACGGCAGACCGAAGAACGCGATATAGATCTGCAGGAACGCCGGCGTACCGCGAATGATATTCACATAGATGCCGGCAAGGCAACGCAGGATGCGCGACTTGGAGATGCGCATGAGCGACAAGGCAAAGCCAAAGGGGATTGCCAGCGGAAACGCCACGAGCACGATCGAGAGCGACATGAGGAAGCCCTTAAAGACGATCGGCAGGCTTTGGACCAAAATGACCGGGTTTAAGAACAGGCGCAGAAACATATTGGAGTTCCAGGCCTCGACCCACGGCTGCTCCTTAAGGTCGGCCAGGAAGTTATCGAATGCCGTCACGCCCTTAATCTCGACGGGAGGAATCTTGGAAATCTTCTTGGTCGAACCGTCGGCGAGCGTATAGGTGCCGCTAAAGGCCTCATCGCCGCCCTCGACGGGAAACGTCACACCGTAAACCTCGACACGGAAAAAACCGCCGGCAGGCGCCGTCTCGCCAAAGTCAATCTTGAGCGTCTGGCCGTCAGCCTTGCACGTGGGCTTCATGGGCGTACGATCCATGAGGTCCTCGCCCGAGAGCATCGTCAATCGCGTGTCATCGGTACCAAACGTCGTGCCGTCGACAAACGTCAGCGAAAGACCGCTCAGCTCCTCGTCGGCATCGGCCTGAACTTCCCAAGTGATGCGCGTCTCGGTGCCGCCGACCACATCGCTACCCGAACCGGTATTGGGTCGGGCGGTAATCTTTGCGGTCTCAAGCGCGTGGGCGGTCGTGGGCACGCAGGCCCCCGCGCATACCAGGGCGAGCGCCACAGCCAGGGCACAGGCCAGCTTTTGGAGCATCGAGGGCAGTGGAAAACGCTGCTCCGCGGCCCCTTTGTTCAGTCGAGACAAGGTGGCTCCTATCGTAGAAGTTGCCGGCAAAACGAGACGGAAATGTTCTCCGTCAAGAGAAGCGCAAAGGCCCTCTCCGCCAAAGCGGAAAGGGCCCGCGAGCAATCAAGTAGCTATTTTACTTGATGTTGTACTTAGCCATGAGGGCGTCAACGGTACCGTCGTCGGTCAGGTCCTTGATGGCCTGGTTGATGTCGTCCTTGAGCTTGGTGTTGCCCTGGTTGATGGCGATGGCGTACTCCTCGCCGGTGCTGATCTGCTTGATGGTCTGGCAGGTGTTGAACTGCTCGGCGGTCAGCTGGCTGGCAACGGAGCGGTTGGTGACTACGGCGTCGCCCTTATCGGACTGCAGAGCGCTGAAGCACTCGGTGGCGTCCTTGTAGGGGACGATCTTGGCCTTCGGGAAGTTCTCCTGGGCAAAGGCCTCGGCGGTCGAGCCAGACTGGACGATGATGGTAGCGTCGGCGTTGTTGAGCTTCTCGCTGAAGTTATCGGCCGTGATGTCGGTGTTATCGACCTTGGTCACGATAGCCTGATCGTCCATGTAGTAGGAATCAGAGAAAGTGACTTCCTTCTCACGCTCGGGCGTGTCGGTGATAGCCGCGATGGAAACGTCATACTTGGCGCCCGAAGCGACGCCCGGAACCAGCGTGTCAAAGTCATTGTTGACATACTCGACATCCAGACCCAGCTTGTCACCGATAGCCTTGATGAGCTCAAGGTCAAAGCCCTGGTAGTCGCCGTTGTCATCCTTGTACTCAAACGGCGCGTACTCGGCAGAGGTGCCGACGGTCAGCGTGCCGTCCTTGACGAGCGCGTACTCCTTGGAGCCGTCGACCTTCTCGACCTTAGCGTCGTCAGAGCTGCTGGAACCGGCATCAGAACCAGAGGTGGCGTTGGACGAGCCGCAGCCCGTCAGAGCGAGGGCGAGCGCCATGGCACCCGTGGCGGCAAATGCGCCAAGCTTCTTCAGCTTCATAATCAGTCTCCTTCCGGTGACCTCGTTTGATTCAGAGGTCTGCAAAAACTGTTGGCTATTATGCACCCGGAATTACGAATCTGCAATGAGAAAACTGATTGAAACAAACCCATAACGTGAATGGAATACTCTACTTTGTGACAGTTATTACTGCTGCAATGACCTTAATAGCCTAATTTCAGCTGCATAACCTGCAAGTTCATTCGGAGTCTCCAAAATAAACGGCAGCGAACGCAAACGGCCATTCGATACAATATTCTGCATAACCTGCATACCGCCACCAAATTCCTCGCTGCCAAGGTATCCCTTGCCGATGCACTCGTGACGATCTTTATGGGCGCCACAAGGGTTCTTCGAATCGTTGATGTGTACGGCATGCAAGTGATCGATACCCACCACGCGGTCGAACTCGTCGAGTACGCCGTCCAGATCATGGATGATGTCGTAGCCGGCATCGCTCACATGGCAGGTGTCCAAACAAACGCCCAGCTTATCGGACAGCTCTGGGCACTTGGCGGCAACGCCCTCGATAATGCACGCCAGCTCTTCAAAGCTACGGCCCACCTCGGTACCCTTTCCCGCCATGGTCTCGAGCAGTACCGTCGTCTGCTGCCCCTCAAACATCACCTGGCACAGCGTGTCGACAATCATCTGAATGCCGGCGTCTGCCCCCTGTCCCACATGCGCGCCAGGATGGAAGTTGTAGTAGTTGCTGGGCAGCGCTTCCAGACGCTGCAAATCTTCCGCCATAGCCTCCAAGGCAAACTCGCGCGCCCGCTCCTTAGCGGAGCAGGGGTTATAGGTATACGGGGCATGCGCCACCAGCGGTCCAAAGTCGTTTTGCGCCATAAGCTCGCGCAGAGCCGCCACGTCATCCATGTCAAGGTCTTTTGCCTTGCCACCGCGCGGGTTGCGCGTAAAGAATGCAAAGGTATTGGCGCCAATGGACAACGCCGTCTCCCCCATTGCCCGATAGCCCTTCGTCGTCGAAAGATGGCACCCAATCGTCAGCATCTCCAACTCCCCCCTCATCAGTTGCGGTGAAATACGGTCTATTGGTGCCTTATTTTGGCGCAAACAGACCGTATTCCACCGCAAGTTATAAAAGGGGCATCAGGGGCACGGTCCGCCGAGCCCCACGCCCTAAAGTTTCAAGCGAATCGCATCGATGATGTGCGCACAGCGCTGTGTGGCGGCTAGGGACATGATGGGGCTTTCGAGTTTCCCCGCCTGAATGAGCCGCGCCGCATGCGACACCTCACCGTAAAAATCATCGACCTCAAATGGTGCATCGATTTCGAGTATCCGACCGTCGGAATACTTCACATGAGCGAGCTCGGGGCGATGGAGCCGCTCGATTTCCAACGAGCCCCGCTCACAGGCAATCGTTAAGCGGCTTTCATATGTTGCTTCGCCGTCGCACACCATATGAATGGGCATACCGCCGACGCTCATATGAATCTCGTCGGCCCAATCGACGCGACCGCCCGATACGTCACGCCAGCGAACTTCACGGGACGAAACCTCGCAAGCGCCCGCGAGCAAATCCTCAAACCAACCGACTGCATAGCAGCCCATGTCATATAGACAGCCGCCCTGCAACGGATCGAGCAGATAGCCCGAAGGAGACTCGCCGTAATCGAGCTTTTGCACGCTTTCAATCGAGACAATACGGCCAAGCTCACCCGACGCAAGCAAGTCCTTCACGCGAGTGCGCATCGGGCATAACCGATTCTTCATCGCCTCCATAAACAGCACGCCGTGCTCGCGAGAGGTGGAGGCAATCAAGAGAGCCTCTTCCTCACTCAAAACGGCTGGCTTTTCGCACAGCACGGCCTTTCCGGCGCGCAGCGCGCGACAGGCCCAACGCGTATGCATGCCATGCGGAAGAGCCAAGTAGATTGCGTCGACATCGGGGTCGGCAATCAACGCGTCATAAGCCGCATCGCCGCTATCGTCAGCCGTGGCATAACTGTGCGCGGCATCAATCGAAAACGCCCAGCAAAACTCTTCAACATGCGAAGGAGTGCGACCGGCAGCAGCCACAAGCCGCACCCCGTCCACTTCCTTGAGCGACGATGCAAATCGATACGAAATGTGCCCAGCGCCCAAAACGCCCCAACGAACCTCACGCAAATCAACACATGAATCCCGATGGCCCACGACAGCCCCCTTCAGTTGCGGTGGAATAGTTCCTGTTTGGCCCCTATTCTGCCGCAAACAGGAACTATTCCAGCGCAAGTTATAAAAGGGTCACGAGGAGCGCGTTTTGCCGAAGGCCTTAAGCACTGCCGTCACGGGGCCAGGCTGGAAACGTCGACGCACGTCATCGAGACGCTCGGGGATATCGATATGCTGTGGGCAGTGGCGCGCGCATTTGCCGCACTTGACGCAATTGCTCACCAGCTTGGCCTCGCTTGTGCGCACCGCGCTCGCCGTAAAGTACTGCGATAGACCCGTAAACCAGCTGTGCGCATAGCTTGCGTTGTAGGCGGCAAAACATCCAGGGATATTGATGCCTTTAGGGCACGGCATGCAATAGCCGCATCCCGTGCAGGGCACGCGATTCGATTTTTCAAATTCATCCAGCACGTGCGCGATCGTGTCGAGCTGGTTGGCAGTCATCGAATCCGGCAGGGCCCGATCGGCCAACACCGCGTTCTCATCCACCTGCGCGATATCGGTCATACCCGAAAGCAGCATCGTCACCTGAGGATGATTCCACACCCACGAAAGACCCCAAGCGGCAGGAGTGCACAAATGCGGGTCACGGGCACTATCGAGCACAGCGCGGGCCCGTGGCGGCAGCTTGCCCGCTAAACGCCCACCCAGCAGCGGCTCCATCACAAACACCGCGAGCCCGCGCTCCGCAGCCGCCATGAGTCCTGCCGTTCCCGCTTGGTAACGCTCGCCGGCATAGTTGTACTGTATCTGGCAAAAATCCCAGTCATATGCGTCAAGCATCGTCAGGAAATCCACCGCGCTGCCGTGGTACGAAAAACCAATCTGGCGAATGCGCCCCGCCGCCTTTTGGCGCGCGATCCAGTCCTCGATGCCCAACGCCACCACACGTTCCCACTGGGCGGGCGAGGTAATGTTGTGCATGAGGTAATAGTCGATATGGTCGGTCCGCAGGCGGCGCAGTTGCTCGTCGAAGAACCGGTCGAAATCCTCCGCGCATTTGCACGAAGCATGCGGCAGCTTGGTTGCGAGCAAAACCTGGTCGCGCAAGCCCAGGCGCTCAAGCGACGCACCCACACAAGCCTCGTTGCCGGGATAGAGATAGGCCGTGTCCAGGTAGTTAATCCCCTGCTCCACCGCACGGGAGATGATGGCGTCGGCAGTCTTCGCATCCGGGCGTCC
Source organism: uncultured Collinsella sp. (assembly GCA_902494715.1). Lineage (GTDB taxonomy): Bacteria > Actinomycetota > Coriobacteriia > Coriobacteriales > Coriobacteriaceae > Collinsella. Next base: position 22,373 of record CABUUJ010000002.1, on the reverse strand, counting down.
CGGCGCACCGGGAAACCTCATGCAGCCCAGCCCCAACGCCGAGATACGGTTGCCGCTTTTGGGGTCAACGCGATATTGCACGGCCCCTCCCCTCCCATCGAAGCTCTGACAAGGCGAAACAAACCCGTCACGTCATCGAAACACATCGGAATCGCAATTGAGAACGTATCGTAACGCAGCAGAAATCAGGCCGTCACGGCACCGCTTTAACATCAGCAAAAAGCCCGATGAAAGGAGCCGGGCATGACCACGCGCATGTCTTTGCGGTCTGCCCTGCAGCGTAGCGTCCAGGCAAACGTTTCTTTTTTATAACAGCCGCCCCGCGCACCCACCAATCACCCTGGCAGCATACAATCCATCAGGCGCCCCTTACGCGGGCGCCTTTTACATGGGGAGATGATTCACATGCAGATCAACAAGGTCGCTTTTATCGGCAAGGGCGGCGTCGGCCTGCTCTACGGCAGCATGATTGCCAAGGCCCTCGGCAATGACGCCGTCGAATACGTTATGGATGACACCCGTTTTGAGCGTCACGCGGGCGATGCGCTCACTGTCAACGGCAAGCCCTGCGATCTCACGTCCGTCCGCGCCAGCGAGGCGACGCCCGCCGATCTGGTCATCCTGACAGTCAAGACCACCGGTCTCGACCAAGCACTCAAGACTATGGAGCGCGTCGTGGGACCCAACACGCTCATCGCCTCGCTATGCAACGGCATTACGAGCGAGCAAAAGATTGCCGAACGCTTTGGCTGGGAGCATACCGTTCTTGGTATCTGCCAGGGCATGGACGCCGTGTTCCTCAACGGCGCGCTCACCTTTACCAATGCGGGCGAGATTCGCTTTGGCGCGGCAGCGGGCACCGACCCCGCGACTGTCGCCGCTATCGACGAGCTCTATACGCGCTGCGGCATCGCCCATACCGTCGAGGACGACATCGCCCACCGCATGTGGGCCAAACTCATGCTCAACGACGGCATCAACCAGACCTGCATGGCCTACGGCGGGACCTACGGAAGCGCCACGGAGCCGGGCTCCGAGCAACGTCGCTGCTTTGTCTCCGCCATGCGCGAGACGCTTGCGGTCGTCAACGCCGAGGGCATCGAGCTCACCGAGGCAGACCTAACTCAGATGGTGCGCCTCATCGAGGGAATCGACCCCGCCGGTATGCCCTCGATGGCTCAGGACCGCATCGCGCAGCGCAAAACAGAGGTCGAGGAGTTCGCGGGCACCGTCCGCCGCCTGGCCGCCAAACACGATATCCAAGTGCCGCAAAACGATTGGCTCTACCAGAGGATTCGCGAAATAGAAAGCAGCTGGTAGTGCTCGGCATACTGCAGCCAACAGATCCAATGGCAAAGCCGCCGCAAGGGGCACTCCCCTCGCGGCGGCTTCCTTCTTCATCTTTGGCCAAAAATCAGCTTCACAACGGTTAGAGCTGCGACTCCGACGCCTGGTCCTCATCGTCGCGACAAAGGACTACACCCGCACTTCCCAGCAGCGCGGCCGCGATCAACACGCCAACCACGATAGAGGCAGCCCCACAAGACCCCTGCATACCCGCGACGAGCGCGGCCGTGGGACCAAGGCAGCCAAGCATCAACGCGACGGCGGCAACGGCAATATCTCGAGCATTCACAAGACCACTTCCTCCAAGAGAAAGACCTTATTTCTCAAGAACCAGTGTGCCCCGCATCCATACGCCCAGCGTACCGCCACGGTAAGGGCTCTGTTAACTCAAACGCATACATAGAACGGACGTCCTTACGTTGCCCTAAAGCTCGGTAAAGACGCCCGTCCGCCAAATATCCGTGATGCAGAAAAATTACCAACCGGTGTAGTAATCGGTGGTTCCGGCAGCGCAGCCGGAGTCATAGACCTTGCAATCACCCTTGGAGCCCGTAAAGGTCGAGCCCTGGGCCATATCGCCCGCGGCAACAACGTAATAGCCGTCGGAATCGCGCCAGAAGCCCTCAGAATCCTGAGTCCATTCGCCCGTGCGATAGTGATAAAGCACATTGCTGCTGTAATAGGTCTCGCGGCGTCCGTTGTAGTTATTGACACCCGCAGAGCGCGTCAGGCCCGATCCGTTCGCGTAGGACGCGGCAGACGCATAGGACGGAGTGTAACCGGCGTTGTAGTACGAAGCCTGGGCGGCCTCGGCAGCCTCCGCCTCGGCGGCAGCCTCGAGCGCTTCGCGCTTGGCATCCTCAAGCGCAGTGCGCAGCTCATCGAGCTCGGTCGACTTGGCGTCGACCTCCCCCATCGTCAACAGGCTACCCGCACCGTCGATGCAACCCTGCAACACAGCGCGCTCGTCATCGGTGGCATAGTCACCGTACATGTTCATGATGATCTGAGCGCGCATCTCCAGGGAATCACGCTTGGCCTCCATCGAGGCGTTCCACTCCTGCATAGAGCCATAACCGTCGCTGCGGTAGTCGACGGGCTGCACCAGCGTCGCTTCGGACGGCGTAGGTCCAACCGTATCGGATAGTGTTGCCGCGTGGGCATCAGTTGCGCCGGCGCCCGCCAAAAGTGCCACGGTCAGAGCGGCAGAAAGGGCGGCGGCTTTCGGTTTTCGCGAATCGATCCTCATGTAGCTGGAAACCTCCGTAGTGCGTTTTTGCTGCGTTTGAGCTGCGTGTGATTCGATCGCGCTGCATAGTACCCCGAGCAAATCGCGACCTGCGGTTTTACTCAAAAGGCGCACGTCAATTGCGTAAAACTCACATCCTCTCAACAGGAGTTTTCCACAACTCGAATGCATAAAGCGTGTCAAAAACCCTGTTTTTGCACCCGCTCTATGCAAAAAAGGCGCCTGTGCAACCATTGTTCGCACAGGCGCCTTGAGCAGGCATTTTATGCAGTTATACCTATCGAGTCGCAAGGGGTCTTTGCACAAGTCGCCTTACTCGTCCAGCGCGGCGAAGGCCTGCTTCAGATCCCAAATGATATCCTCGGCGTTCTCGGTACCGATGGAAAGACGGATCGTGGAGGGCGTGATGTTCTGCTCGGCGAGCTCCTCGGCAGAGAGCTGGGAGTGCGTGGTGGTAGCCGGGTGCACGACGAGCGACTTGACGTCGGCCACGTTGGCGAGCAGCGAGAACACCTGCAGATGATCGATGAACTTCCAGGCCGCCTCCTGGCCACCCTTAATCTCAAAGGTAAAGATCGAGGCACCGCCGTTGGGGAAATATTGCTTGTAGAGCTCATGGTCGGGGTGCTCAGGCAGGCTCGGGTGGTTCACCTTGGCAACATGGGTGTCACCGGTCAGGAACTCAACGACCTTCTTGGTGTTCTCGACATGACGGTCAACGCGCAGCGACAGAGTCTCTGTGCCCTGGAGCAGGACCCAAGCGTTGAACGGGCTGATGCAGGCACCCTCGTCACGCAGAAGGATAGCGCGGACATAGGTTGCGAAGGCGGCGGGACCGGCAGCCTCGGCAAACGAAACGCCGTGGTAGGAGGGGTTGGGCTCAGCGATCTGAGCGTACTTACCGCTCGCCTTCCAGTCAAAGTTACCGCCGTCGACGATCACACCGCCCAGCGAGGTGCCGTGGCCGCCGATGAACTTGGTTGCGGAGTGGACGACGATGTTGGCACCATGCTCCAGCGGACGGAACAGATACGGGGTGCCAAAGGTGTTGTCGACGACAACCGGCAGACCGTGCTTCTTGGCTATCTCGGAGATGGCGTCGATGTTGGGGATGTCGGAGTTGGGGTTGCCGAGCGTCTCGAGATAGATGACCGTGGTGTTGTCCTTGATGGCCCCCTCGACCTCTTCCAGGTTATGAGCGTCGACAAACGTGGTCTCGACGCCAAACTGGGAGAGCGTATGCTCCAGCAGGTTGTAGGAGCCACCGTAGATGGTCTTCTGAGCCACCACGTGGTCACCGGCCTGGGCAAGAGCCTGCAGGGTATAGGTGATGGCAGCAGCACCGGAGGCGACGGCGAGACCTGCCACGCCACCCTCGAGTGCGGCGATACGGTCCTCGAAGACGCCCTGGGTGGAGTTGGTCAGACGGCCGTAGATGTTACCGGCGTCGGCAAGACCAAAGCGGTCGGCGGCGTGCTGGGAGTTGCGGAACACATAGCTCGTGGTCTGGTAGATAGGCACGGCGCGGGAGTCGGATGCAGGATCGGCACTCTCCTGGCCAACGTGAAGCTGCAGGGTATCGAAACCAAAGGTGTGCTCGGGGTTGTTGATGAACTGGCTCATGATGATCTCCTTGATCGAACAAAAGTAAATAAAAAGAGAGAAGTAAGTCGCTGTCTCCTGATCACGCCGACGGGCGCAAACAGGAGCCCGGCATTCGTCTTGGTAAGCAATTCATATGCGGGCCTCCTTTCGCATCCCGGTTCCGTGGTTGGTTTAATTACCTACCGCCTTTGTGTGTTTTGAATAGTACGAGCATTGTTTCGCTCGGTCAATCACTTAAAAGCGCTAACCTGTTATCGGTTTTATAGATAGCAATCGAAAGGATGGCGTCGATGACCCTTCAGCAGCTTCGTTTTCTGATTGCCGTGGCAGAGTCCGGCTCAATTAACGCCGCAGCTCAGCGCCTCTATACCGCTCAGTCCAACATCTCAAACGCCGTCAAAAGCCTGGAACAGGAGCTCCACCTGGAGATCTTTACGCGCTCCAGCCGCGGCGTCACGCTCACCAACGACGGCACCGAGCTTTTGGGCTATGCGCGCCAGGTCGTAGAGCAGGCCGACATGCTCGAGGCGCGCTACGAGGACGGCGGCACCCCGCAAGCCCGCCTCGCAATCTCCGCCCAGCACTACGCCTTTTCGGTCGAGGCCTTTGTCAACGTGGTCGAGCGCTGCCGCGACAGCAAGTTCGAGTTCATCATGCGCGAGACCACCACATCGCAGATCATCGATGACGTCCGCGCGTTTCGCAGCGACATCGGCATCCTCTATCTGGACGACTTTAACGTCCGCGTTCTGCAGAAGGCTTTTGCCGATGCGCGCGCGAGCTTCCATCCCCTATTCGACGCGACGGTCCACGTCTTTGTTAGCGAGCGCCACCCGCTTGCCCGCCGCCCGCAGCTGTCCCTTGCCGACCTCACACCATATACGCGCTACAGCTTTGAGCAAGGCACCTCGAACTCCTTCTATTACGCCGAGGAACCTTTTAGCTATATCCCTTGCGACCGCAACATACGAATCTCGGACCGCGGAACACTTACCAACTTACTTATCACGTCGAACGGCTACACCCTGTCGACCGGTGTCCTCTCCAATGAAATGCAATGGGGTATGGCATCGATCCCGTTAGCAGACGCCCCAACGATGCACGTAGGCTATATCATGCACGACGAGCGCAAGCCCTCTCCCCTCTTGCAGCAATACCTCGACGAGCTCAACCGCATCATCCATGCCAACTAACTGTCGGAAGACGGGGTAGAAATCGTAGATTGCTAGCCCTCGACGAACGCGGCGCTACAATGGTCACTCACACGAAACGTACCCAACGAAAGGAACCATGTGAAGGTCATCATCTACACCGACGGCTCGGCCCGATCAAATCCGGGACGCGGCGGCTACGGCGCCGTACTCAAATACACCAACCCCGCCGGCAAGACCTTCACCTCCGAGCTTTCACGCGGCTACGCCAAGACCACCAACAACCGTATGGAACTCATGGCGGTCATCGTGGCGCTCGAGGCGCTCAACCGCCCCTGCGAGGTCGAAGTCCATTCCGATTCGCAGTACGTCGTCAACGCCTTCAACAAGCACTGGATCGACGGCTGGAAAAAGCGCGGATGGAAAACCGCCAACAAGCAGCCCGTCAAGAACCGCGACCTGTGGGAGCGCCTGCTCACCGCCAAAAGCAAGCACAAGGTTGAGTTCATCTGGGTTAAGGGTCACGCCGGCCACGAGCTCAACGAGCGCTGCGATGAGCTCGCCACCACGGCGGCCGACGGCAGCAACCTCGATATCGACACCGGCTTTAACGAGAGCGACCTGTAATAGCGTTTTCGCGCAGCTTTATATCCCCACGCGCTACACTCATCCTGTAGACCAAACAACGCAAGGGGGACGTATGCTGCGCATCGCGACCATCGGCACATCCATGATCACCGACGACTTTATCCAAGTCGTCAACGCCAACGACCAAGCCGCGTTTGTGGGCACGCTCTCGCGCGATGCAGATCGCGGCGCCGCCTTCACCGCTAAGCACGGCGGTGAGCGAAACTTTACGTCACTCGATGAGCTTGCGGCAGCCGCCGACGTCGACGCCGTCTATATCGGCAGCCCTAACGCACTTCACTACGAGCAGGCCCTTGCCTGCATCGCCGGTGCCAAGCATATCATCGTCGAAAAGCCCTTCTGCGCCACCGAAGCGCAGGCGCTCGAGGTCTTTCGCGCTGCCGAGGCAGCAGGTGTCGTGGCCCTCGAGGCTATGCGTCCCCTCCACGATCCCGCCTTCCACGCCATTGAGGACGCTCTGGGCGAAATTGCGCCCATTCGCCGCGCCTCGCTGCGCTTTGGCAAGTATTCCTCGCGCTACAACGAGATTCTCGCGGGACGCGCCACCAATATCTTCGACTGCAATATGGCATCGGGTTCCCTCATGGACATTGGTGTCTACACCGTCGAGCCCATGGTCGAGATTTTCGGCATGCCCTCCGGTCTCACCAGCATGACCACGCTGCTCGACCCCACCACGCGACAGCTCACGCACGGCCCCATCGACGGCTGCGGTTCCATCCTCGCCAGCTATGGCGGAGGCCGCATCTCCGTCGAGCTCGCGCACTCCAAAATTACGAATGACCTGCTGCCCTCGCAGATCGAAGGCGAGCGTGGCACTATCCAGATCGACCATCTGTCCACGCCCCGCAACGTCCGCATCGACTATCGCGGCGATGTCGTACGCGGCTCGGCGACCGAGGCACCGCGCGAACAGGACGACAACGGCCGCGTGCTCGACCTGCCCAAATCGAGCAACACTATGGAATACGAACTCACAGACTTTATCACCGCCATCGGCGGCATCGATAACGTTAAGGAAGAGATTTGGGAGACCCCGGCGGGACGCCACGAGCTTGGCCACTACCGCGATGTCACGCTCGTCTCGCTGCGCATCATGGATGCCGTGCGCCAGCAGGCCGGCATTACCTTCCCGGCCGACGCAGGCAAGCAGGCATAGCGATGGGCCTCTTCGACACACTCTTCTCCAGCGTCACCGGCGGCAGTCGAGAGCCTCAAAAACCATCAAACGTCGAGCTCGAGCTGCGCCGCAGGCTTACTGTGCTCGCAAGCGACGAGGCCACTCAAGACACTCCCCTGCGCTATTTCCTACGCTGGGCGGGGCAAGTCCAAGGCGTTGGTTTTCGCTTTACCACCACCAACCTCGCGCAGGCACGCGCACTCACCGGCTGGGTGCGTAACATGGAAGACGGCTCAGTCGAGATGGAGATACAGGGAGCTCCGGCAGACATCCTATCTCATCTCGAGGCGCTTCATGCCTCCTACGAGCGCATGGGAACGCGTTTTCGCCTCGTAGACGCCCAGACCCGAGCCCCACTTGTCAATGAAGACGGTTTCAGTCCTCATTATTAGTATTGTGTGCTAAATACGGTATCATTTACCTACGACCGTTGATAGAAAAGAGGCGAAGCGCATGGCGGTGCAAAGAAGGAATACCAGGCAGCGAAAGCTGGTTCTTGACGCCGTGCGCCAAAGCTATAACCATCCCACCGCCGACGAAATCTACAACGCCGTGCGCGAACAGGATGACAAGATCAGCCGCGGCACGGTCTACCGCAATCTCAATCTCTTGGCCGACGCCGGCGAGATCCTCTCCATCAAGACGCCGGGCGGCAGCCGCTTCGATCGCACGATCGAGCCGCACGCACATATCATCTGTACCTCGTGCAGCCGCGTCATCGACGTGCCGCTCCCCTTCGATGCCCAGCTCGACGCCAAAGCGTCCGAGCAAATCGGCTGGCACGTCACGTCGCACTACACCATCTTCGAGGGTCTCTGCCCCGACTGCCGGTAGATGTTCGGGACATGCCTTAAAATCCACCTTTCTGCACTCTGCAGCAAAAAGAGATTCCTAGGCATGCCACATATATCTACTCGGCGAGCAGGCGGCGCAGTTCTTCTTCGACCGTGCGCACGTAGCGGACGCGGTCGTTGATGCCACGCATAGAGGGATTGCAGCTCTCCATTAGATAAGGATGGCCCACGACGTTGAGCATGTCGCGGTCGTTTTCGTTATCGCCAAACGCCATCATCTCGTCGGGCGAAATTCCCAGGGCACGACCGTAATCGGCAAGCGCGGAACCCTTGCCCGAACCAAAGCCGATAAAGTCCGTCCACTCGGTTCCCGACGTCATCACGTCGACACGGTCGCTAAAGAGGCGCTCAAAATACTCCAGGGCCGCCGGCTGATCCACCTCGGGCGTCTGGAAGGCAATCTTAATGACGTCCTCGTCGATGTCCTCAGGACGGTCGACCACCGCCACATCGCAGTGGACCTCATAGCGCAAATGGTCGACGAACGCATCGTTGCCGCTCATGGTGTAGAGGTGTCCCTCACACGAAAGGGTCACGTCGGCATGGGGATACGCAACCACGGCATTCGCGATATCCATAGCAAGGCTACGCTCCATGGAACGCTTGACAACGGCACGCCCCTCGTTCATCACTAGGGCTCCGTTTTCGCATACATAGGCGAGCTCATCGGCCACCGGGGCAAACAGGTAGCGCAAGCTCGCATATTGACGACCGCTCGCCGGCATAAACACGATGCCGCGACGATGCAGTTCATCGATGAGCTCAAAGGCCTCGGAACGCGGCTCGTGCTCCCCCGGATGCAGCAACGTGCCGTCCAAATCGCATGCAATCAGCTTGATTCCCTCAAGACCCATATGCTTCCCCAAAGCCTCCTATCAACAGCAAGACGAACCTTGATTGGTCGCCCCTCAAAGCCCGCCTTGCGTATACACGCGCTTAGCCGCGCGTCTTTTTTACGATGGTAAAGTCGGGAGCCATGCTCACGACGGCATCCGCCGCACTCGACGCAAAGCGCCGGTCCGCATCGAGTTCACGGGTAACCACCGAGAGCCGAACGCCCTCGACGCCCCGGAGCATGCGGCCCAAAACAGGCTGCACCGGCGTATACATGCGCACGGTATACTCGTCCGAATCGCCTCGGAAAAGCGGCGCGTGCATATTGCCGATCTCCCAACACGCACGCGCGAGCGCAATCGGGTCCATGCGGTCAACTTCGACCAAATAAACCTCGGCACTGCGCAGGCGCACGACAACCGCCACGGGCACCATGCCCGAACGGTCGATGGCGAGCACGTCGCCGTCGGTAAAACGACCGCCGTCGGCAGCATCCAGCCGAACATCGACCGTGCGCCCCAGCTCCGTCACGCCCACAAGCGCGCATACATCAGCCTGGTCCCAATCGAGCAGCAGCTCGTCAACTTCAAAGACGCCGCCCAACTTCCGGCGAAGCAGGAGTTCATAGGACGGATCGTTGAGATTTCCCAAGCATGTCGTCGAAACCAAGCGTTCAGGCATACTCTAACCCTCGACCTCAACGAGCTCGATATCAAAGTTGAGGTCCTTGCCGGCCAGCTCGTGGTTGGCGTCGAGCGTCACGGCCTCGGGCGTTACGTCTATGACCACGGCGGGGACGGGCATGCCGCTCGGCGTGGACAGGAAAAGCTTCATGCCCTTCTCGATCTGCTCGATGTTGGGAACCTGTTCGGCCGGGAAGGTAATAACCATCTCGGGGTTGTGCTCGCCGTAGGCATCGGCAGCAGGAATGTGCACGGTCTTCTTCTCGCCCACCTGCATGTCGACAACAGCGGCGTCGAAGCCCTTGATCATCTGACCGGCGCCGCAGGTGAACTCCAGCGGCTCGCCGCGATCGTAGGAGCTATCGAACTGCGTGCCGTCGTCGAGCGTGCCGCGATAATGAGTCTTGACCTTCTTGCCCTGGTTGGACATGGTAACCTCCGTGATAAGGGCGGCGCACAACGCGGGCCGCCGTGAACATATGGCGCTAACTATACCCTAGTCATACAATTCAAAGACAGTTTGCAAAGAAACGCTGCAACCGGAGGAACCATGGCATATCCCGTATTTGACCTACACTGCGACACCGCCGACCGCATCGGCTGGGCCACGCTCGATCTCGACCTGCGCTTTACCGCCGGCACCGACGGTTATTTCCCCGGCGACGAAACGCATCCGCAAGATTTCGACCTCATCGAGGGCAACGCCTGCGCCATCTCGCTCGCAAAGATCGGCAACACGCCGTGGGCACAGTGCTTCGCCACGTTTGTCCCCGATGAGATTCCCACCGCCCACGCTGCGCGCTTCCAGGCGCAGATCATGGCGCACATGAGCGGCCAGGCAATGCTCAACCACGACCGCATGGTCAACGTACGCAGCGCGGCAGACATTCGCCCTGTGCTCAAGGACGGCAAGGTCGCTTGCATCCACACCATCGAAAACGCGACGTTCTTTGCCGAAGACCCCGCGCTGATCGAGGTGCTCAAGAGCCTGGGCGTACTCATGTCATCACTCAGCTGGAACGCGCAGGGACCGCTCGCGAGCGGCCACGACACCCACGCCGGCCTCACCGCCGCCGGCATCGAGGCGCTTACGCAGATGGAGCACGCCGGCATGGTACTTGACGTCTCCCACCTCAACGATGAGTGCTTTGACGAGGTCGCCGCCCGCGCCACGCGTCCCTTCGTCGCCAGCCACTCCAACTCCCGTGCGGTTTGCGGCGCCAAACGCAACCTTACCGACGACCAGTTCCGCACCATTCGCGACATGGGTGGCATCGTTGGCCTCAACTACTGCAGCGAGTTCCTTTCCAACGACGCAACCGACAAGACCGCCGCAGACGTCACCTTCGACCAGCTGGCGGCACATATCGAGCACTGGCTCGACCTGGGCGGCGAGGACGTCATCGCGCTCGGCGGCGACTGGGACGGCGCCACTGTGCCCGCTTTCCTCTCCGATGCCAGCAAGATGCCCGAGTTCCAGAACATGCTTTCCAAGCATTTTGGCAAGACCGTGATGCAAAAGCTCTGCAGCGACAACGCGCTTGCCTTCTTCGAGCGTTATTAATTTCACATCCCTTGAGCGGGCCGGCATGCCGAACGGTCGACATGCCGGCCCGTCCCCAATCTGAAGGACCGCTTTTGACGCAGCAGTTTACGATTTCCGTATCCCGACCGGATGGGACGCCCATCCCCGTCGTAGTTACCAAAAAGCGCGTCAAGAACTTCAACCTACGCGTCACATCGAGTGGTGAGGTCCACGCCAGTGCACCGCTCGGCGCCAGCCGCGAGCGCATCGAAGCGTTTGTAAAGCGCAACAGTGCCTGGATTGTCAACCGACTTGCCCAGCGTGAGCGACGTCAGGCGACGGCGCGAGAGCCGCTCAGTCCCTCGTCCATCATTGCACTTTGGGGCAAGCCCATCACGGTACAGGATGCGCTCGATCACAACTTTGCATCACCCGCACCGCGACCCAAACAGGCCACCTTCGCAAGTTTTATGGGTACCGATAAATCGGATGAAAGCCCACAGACCAAGCGGCACGCAATCCTCGACGGCCTAACGTCCGGTGAGCTCCAAGCCCACATCGACCAGCTCTATACGTCCGAAGTCACATCGGCGCTGCGCGATATGGTGCACGCATACGAAATCGCAATGGGTGTCGCCGTTTCTCGCGTTTCCGTACGCAGCATGAAAACGCGTTGGGGCTCATGCACTCCCAAATCCGGCGCCATTCGCATCGCACGCGAACTTGCCGCCTATCCCATCGAATGCCTCGACATGGTTGTCGCCCACGAGCTCGTCCACTTGCTCGAGCCAAGCCACAACCAGCGGTTCCACGTCCTGCTCGACACATACTGCCCCAACAATAGAGCACTGTCCCAGCGGCTCAAGCAGCCACCCATAGAGACATATTAGTACCGGTTAGCGCACGCGCTCGATCTCGACACCGCAGCTTGCCAGGGGAAGACCGACGGGCGCCCAAGGCTTATCGAGCTTGATGCGCACACCAAGCAGCGAGGGATAACGGCGCAGCAGCATCTGGGCCGTACCCTCAGCTGCCGCCTCGATGAGCCTAAACGTATGCTCGCGCAGATAGCCATCGACATCGTGGCACACCGAGCCGTAGTCAATCGAGGCGTCCAGGTTATCGTGCTCCCCCGCAGCGCGCAGGTCGGCATAGAGCACCAAGGACACGATGAACTTCTGGCCCAGCGCGTTCTCCTCGGGATACACACCATGGTTGGCAAAAACCTCAAGCCCGTCAATGACAATACGGTCGGCATGGCGCAGATCGTCATAGCTCACGTGGGGCACCGCCGTTGCGGTGGATATTTCGCCCCTGCCACGGCGGGCGAGCTCGGCGCCTTCAGTCTTGGTTGCATTCTCGGGCAGCTTTTTGTTACTCATCGCGATCGTCTCCTTCGTTTAGAACCCCGACCGCGCAAACTAACTACACGCGAATCGACAGGTTCTTTTTATCATCGCTCCAGTTGCAAGCATTGCGCGCGGGGCATGCGAAGCAGGCGCGCGAGGCCTTGTCGGCCGCATAGAGCAGACGCTCAAGCGGTTGGCTGTTCACGCGCAGCTTTCGATGGCCCAGAATGGCCGTCTTAATGGCTGCGGCATCGGCCGGCTCAAACGCCACGTCATCGGGCATGCCGCCGAGAATTGCATCAGCGACGCGCTCGCTTGCAACATCATGGGATATACCCGATTCATACTGTTCATCTTTGCCGATATCGTGAAGAAGTGCCGTGGCGTAGATGACCTCGCGGTCAAATTCGAGCTGCTCCTCGAGATTCTTGATCCACATAATGCGAGCGACATCGAGCAGATGGTCAATACCGTGGCGGCAGAAGATGCGCCCCGATTCCAACTGCGCAATGTTGCCCAGGTGCCGCCGAAACAGCCCGTTGGCACAAATGTAATCAATGCGAGGCATGGCACCAAAGGGGGCCAGGCCCGAAGCCATAAAGCCACGACGCGGCGTTCCCTCATCGGTCTTCGATGCAAAGTCGTTGACGACCCTCATGGTTAGCGGCCCAGCATCCTAAAGAATCGCTCCTCGAGCGACGGATCAGTCTCAAAGACACCGCGACGAGCAAGCGTTACGGTCTTGGTGCCGGGCTTTTGCACGCCGCGCATGGTCATGCACATATGCTCAGCTTCCATCATCACAATCGCTCCTTGGGGAGCAAGATATTCCATGAGGGCATCAGCAACCTGTGCACACAGCTTCTCCTGCAGCTGCAGGCGACGGGCATAGACCTCAACCGTGCGAGCGAGCTTAGAGAGTCCGGCAACGCGACCGTTAGGGATATAGCCGATCGCAGCCTTGCCGTAAAACGGCAGCAGATGGTGTTCGCACAGCGAGTAAAACGTAATGTCGCGCTCGACAACCAAATCGTTCGAAGCGACGGCAAAGGTTTTGGACAGGTGCTCCTCGGCGCTCTGGTCCATGCCGCCGGCAATCTCACCATACATGCGGGCGACGCGCGCCGGCGTCTCCAGCAGGCCCTCACGAGTTGGGTCCTCGCCCATGCCCTCAAGCAACAGCCTTATGGCGGCCTCGACTTTTTCCTGATTGACCATCTGGGCCTCACTTTTCCGATTTTGCGTTCGCGCTATGGTACCACGCCCTCCGACATCGGCCGCAAGCTACATAGTATGGGTCGAATAGACCGGATCGTCCCGCCAAAGCTCCACAGCATCGCAAAGCGCAACGCCCTCACGCGCGGCACGAGCGCGCGTGGCGTTCATGTCGATCACCCGCTGATTACTCGAACCCCTAAAGCGCAACGAGATATCGTACAGGTCTTGAACAAACGGGCCGTCCACCAGCATGTCGAGGCAGGCAAGGATACGGTCCGTCACCTCGGTATGGTGACAACCGCCCGGCATAAGCTCCTCGAGCACGTCGCCGGTAAAGCACCAAATGGTCTTCCCCGACTCCACAGGATAGGCAGCACGCACGCGTTCGATAAATTCAACGAGACCCGCCTGATTCTCGGGCTCCATCGGCTCCCCGCCCAGAATCGTCAGTCCATCAATAAAGGGATGGTCGAGACTCTCGATAATCTTATCCTCGACGGCGCGATCGAATGGCTCGCCCGCGGCAAAGTCCCACGCGACGGAGTTAAAGCAGTTCTTGCACCCACGACGGCACCCACTCACAAACAGAGAAGTACGAACACCTTCCCCATCAGCAATGTCGAAATACTTAATGTTCGCGTAGTTCATAGATAACTCTCCCGGGAGGCCGGGACATATCATCCCGTCCTCAAACATTCTCGGCCTGCGGCCTGCGAAACTGCGGGCGGGACGATATGTCCCGGCCTCATGCAAAGGGTAACTCAATGAACGAAGCGAACATCGAGTATAGGGTTCGAGGTCTAATAAAAACTTTGTTGCAGCTCAACCGTCATCACAAGCAAAGCGTTGTTGCAAGTCAACTCATTTCCGCTAAGAACTTCGAGGGGTGAGCAGGCCGCATACTGCATCTCAGCTACGTCAACTTGGCCGCCCCGTAGCGAGGCCCCGGACCTTTGCTCGATATGAGTTCCTCACGAACAGGAGGCGCCAGTGGCGCCTCCGTCGTGAGCCAGGACTGTCCGAAATAGCGAGTAAAGGTCCGGGGCCTCGCTACGGGGCGGCCTGGGATGGTTATTAGAGATGCAGCACGCGGTCGCGGATCTCCTCGGTTCGACCCTGGTTCCAGAATTGGGTACCGATGTAGCCGCACGTACGACGGGCGACGTTCATCTTCTCCTGATCGCGGTTGCCGCAGTTGGGGCACTCCCACACCAGCTTGCCGTCATCTTCGACAATCTTAATCTCACCGTCGTAGCCGCACACCTGGCAGTAATCGCTCTTGGTGTTGAGCTCGGCGTACATGATGTTGTCGTAGATGTACTGCATCACGCGAATGACAGCCTTGAGGTTGTCCTGCATGTTGGGAACCTCGACGTAGGAGATGGCACCGCCCGGCGAAAGCTGCTGGAACATGCCCTCGAACTTGAGTTTGTCGAATGCGTCGATCTCCTCGGACACGTGGACGTGATAGCTGTTAGTAATATAGCCCTTGTCCGTCACGCCCGGAATAATGCCAAAACGGCGCTGCAGGCACTTGGCGAACTTGTACGTCGTCGACTCCAACGGCGTGCCGTACAGCGAGAAATCGATGTCGCTCGCGGCTTTCCACTCCGCACACTTGTCGTTCATGTGCTGCATGACCGCCATGGCAAAGGGCGTGCCCTCCTTCTCGGTGTGGCTGTGGCCCGTCATGTACTTGACGCACTCATACAGACCGGCATAACCCAGACTAATGGTGGAGTAACCGCCCACGAGCAGCTTGTCGATCGTCTCGCCCTTCTTAAGGCGCGCCAGGGCACCGTACTGCCAAAGAATCGGCGCGGCATCCGAAAGCGTGCCCATCAGGCGCTCATGACGGCACAGCAGGGCACGGTGGCACAGCTCAAGGCGCTCGTCGAAGATCTTCCAGAACTTGTCCATGTCCTGATGCGAGCTCAGCGCGACATCGGGCAGGTTAATGGTCACAACACCCTGGTTAAAGCGGCCGTAGTACTTGGGCTTGTTCGGATCATAATTGAGCGCGTTGGCCACGTTGTTAAAGCCGTTGCCCGAGCGATCGGGCGTCAGGAAGCTGCGGCAACCCATGCAGGTGTAGCAATCGCCGTTGCCCGCGGTCTCGCCCTTCGACAGCTTAAGCTCGCGCATCTTCTTCTCGGAGATGTAGTCGGGCACCATGCGCTTGGCGGTGCACTTCGCAGCCAGCTGAGTCAGGTAGAAGTACGGGGAATCCTCGTAAACGTTATCGTCCTCGAGCACATAGATAAGCTTGGGGAACGCCGGAGTGATCCACACGCCAGCCTCGTTCTTAACGCCCTCATAGCGCTGGCGAAGCGTCTCCTCCACAATCATGGCAAGGTCATGCTTCTCCTGGGGCGTACGGGCCTCGTTGAGATACATGAAGACCGTCACGAACGGTGCCTGGCCGTTCGTGGTCATAAGCGTCACGACCTGATACTGAATCGTCTGGACACCGCGGCGGATCTCGTCGCGCAGACGATCCTCCACGACCTCGCGGACCTTTTCGGGAGATGCGGAAACGCCGAGCTCCTCAAGCTCGCGAGCAACCTCGCCGCGAATCTTTTGACGGCTCACCTCGACGAACGGGGCGAGATGAGTCAGCGAAATCGACTGGCCGCCGTACTGGGAGGAAGCAACCTGGGCGATGATCTGCGTCGCGATGTTGCAGGCCGTCGAGAAGCTGTGCGGCTTCTCAATCAGCGTACCCGAGATAACAGTACCGTTCTGGAGCATATCCTCCAGGTTCACCAGGTCGCAGTTATGCATGTGCTGGGCAAAGTAGTCCGAATCGTGGAAGTGAATCAGGCCCTCGTTGTGAGCATCCACGATCTCCTGGGGCAGCAGCACGCGCTGCGTCAGGTCCTTGGAAATCTCGCCGGCCATGTAGTCGCGCTGAACGGAGTTGACGGTCGGGTTCTTGTTAGAGTTCTCCTGCTTAACCTCTTCGTTGTTGCATTCGATCAGCGACAGGATCTTGTCGTCGGTCGTGTTCTTTTGGCGCTTTAGGCTCTGAACATAGCGATAGATGATGTAGTGGCGAGCGACCTCGTAGCAGTCGAGACGCATAATCTCGTCCTCGACCAAATCCTGGATCTCCTCGACCGATACGGTGTGACCGGCCTTCTCACATGCCTCGGCGACGTTTTGTGCCGCATAGATCACCTGGCGGTCGGTAAGGCGAGAGCCTTCCTCGACCTCCAAGTTTGCGGCGCGAATCGCATTGACGATCTTATCGATGTCAAAGGTAACCTCGGTGCCGCTTCGCTTGATGATCTTCATCCTCTTGCCTCTTTCGCATCGTAGCCTCATTGCGCTTCAGAGCCAAACGATGCCTGGCAGGGCTTACCCTGTCTTGCGGCGCCGTCGCGCAATCTGTGTTTTCGATAACCATAGACCCTCATGCGGACAATCCTCGCAGCCGATCAAGGGGCTCAAAGATCCATCCAAATGGGGCGAATAAGGTTCTCGCTCTCTGTCCGTCATCTATCATACGACAAAGAGGCATCTATATCCTGTATTCATTTTTTAAGTTAAACACAACATATAGTGTTTCAGCAGGTAAAAGTAATTAGTCAATTTGCAGACGCATTAAAAATGAAGGCCTCTTGGTAGGCTGCTAAAACGTTATCAACTCGACTACCTGCGCGGCAGTTTTGAAACCCCCTCAACCGAGTCGCCGCCAAATAGCACCAAAATCAAGCCGCTCGCGCTAAAAGAATCCAAAAGTTTGTCCTTGACCAACATGTTGCGGTCGTGCCTTGCCGAGCCTCATGCAACCGCGGCACGAATCCTTGAAAGATATGTGTATGCAAGCGGAGAAGATGAGAGTTTCCTCGGATGACTACTGAGAAGCATCCCGGAAGATCAAAAAACTCGAAATTTGGTGACGTATTTGGCAACCAAAACAAAACAGCCCAGAGACATAGTCTCTGGGCTGCGAACATTTGGTGGGCGTTAGAAGATTTGAACTTCTGACCTCTTCCGTGTCAGGGAAGCGCTCTCCCCCTGAGCTAAACGCCCAAATGGAGCGGACAACGGGGCTCGAACCCGCGACCCCAACCTTGGCAAGGTTGTGCTCTACCAACTGAGCCATGTCCGCCTGCGAGGATTTAATATACGGGATGATTAACCCAAATGCAAGAATTATTTTCGAATAATTTGAAAATAGCTCCCGATACCGATGACCCCCGCCTGCTTTGCCGTTCATTACATTGGAAGGACGGAGATCACGGGGAAAGAGCCCCAGCAGCGAGCGACGTCCCAGTGCCCCGGATCACCCCAAAGCAAGCGGGCGTAGGCCGGATGGCCACGCCCGTGAAGCTGAGGGGCAAGATGGGGTGCCCGGAGCCCGCGCAGCGTCAACAAAAAACGCGGTTCGTTAGAACCGCGTAAAATTAGTGGAGCGGACAACGGGGCGTCCGCGTATCCGCTTCGCGGATCCGCACCGGCTTCGGCCGCCTGTCGGCGTCCTCGCCAGCTCGCTTCAAACGCTCCGCGTTTGCTTAACGCTCGCTCCCTCTCGGGTTCGAGCCCAGGCGATGGGTACGAAAAAGCCCGGCTACCGTGGTAGTCGGGCTGTTGCGTTTGGAGCGGACAACGGGGCTCGAACCCGCGACCCCAACCTTGGCAAGGTTGTGCTCTACCAACTGAGCCATGTCCGCATATGTAAAACAAAACAGGCGCCGGAGCGCCCGGATGTTGCCTGGAGGCGAAGCCCGGATTCGAACCGGGGGTAAAGGCTTTGCAGGCCTCTGCCTTACCACTTGGCCACTTCGCCGAAAAAGGACCGACTGAACGGTCCGGAAATGCAATGGAGCGGACAACGGGGCTCGAACCCGCGACCCCAACCTTGGCAAGGTTGTGCTCTACCAACTGAGCCATGTCCGCTTGCGGGTTATTAATTTACGCGAGTTGTCCAAAAGACGCAAGTACTTTTTTCAAAAAAGTTGTCCAGTGCAAGTTCGCGCAGGTGGGCAACGTCAAGCCAGAGCGCTAAGCGCACGATTCCAATGCCGAGCTAAACAGCTTCACCATCCGAACGCGTGTGCCGGCGCCATCCGTACGACGGGCAACCTCCACATTATCGACGAGCATGCGCATAAGCTTGATACCACGTCCGCGTTCCTCGGATGCCACCGGCTCGCTCGCCCCATCGATAGAATAGCCAGCACCCCGATCAAGCACCTCGAGCACAACACGGTCCCCATAGGCCTGAACCGTCAGGATGCAGCCAACACCGCCCGCATGGTCATACGCGTTACCCAATGCCTCCCCCAACGCCAATGCGACGTCATAACGCTCATCACGCCTCAGGGGAAGCGATTCGAGAAGCTCGGCCACACGGTGCCGATAATACGGGAGGTTCTCGATGCCTCGCCGCACTTCGATGCTCTTGCTCCATCGTGGCAACTCTCCCACCGGAATGGCGGGAATCGACTCGCGCGCCGGACCCGCAACATGAAGGATGTCGACAAGTCGGGCAATCTCCAAAAAGCGAATGACCTCATCGGAGGCGTTAACGAGCGAAAGCAGGCCCTCTCGCCTCATGAGCTCTCTGGCACGTGTAAGCAAAAACGCCAAACCCGTCGAGTCGATAAAGCCCACGGCCTGGCAATTGATGACAACACGACGCACGCCCCGGTCGATCAGATTATCCAACCGTCGGCGCAGGACGGACACCGAGGCGATGTCGACATCACCCGGTGGCGTCAAAACCGCTATGTCATTCCACTCATTCATACGACCATGGTTCCCCAAAAGAGCTCGCTCGATGCATACGTATCTGCAACTGCGCAGATTTTGCCCGTCAAGCGTCGCGGCCTACGATCGACCCCGTAAAAACTCAAGGGAAACCAGCGCGATGTCATCGTCCAGCGCTGACTCGGTAAAGCGGTCAAGCTCGCCCAAGACCTTACCGCAGATTCCCGATACGCCCTCGCCCGAAACAGAGAGCAGAAGGTCACGAAGACGTTGCTCGCCAAAGAAAGCACCCGAGCGATCACGTGCTTCGATTGTTCCATCGGTATACATAAATAGCATGTCACCAGGAGCGAACGTAAACACGCCCGTCTCGTACACCATGCTCCCAAAGGCACCGATCACACCCGATTGGCACCCAAGGAGCTCCACTTCTCCCCCTCGGGCTTCTCCGCCGCCAAGCGGCTTCGACTCTGGCCTAATGACCATAGTGGGAGGATGTCCCGCTGAGCAATAGGTAGCGCGACCCGCTTTAAGGTCAATCTTGGCGATAAACGCCGTCACAAACGTCTCGACCCTCGAAAAGCCCATGAGCATGCTATTGAGCGAGCGAGCCATGCGGGCAGGCCCCGCACCCTCCCAGGCATAGGCCGTCAGCGCCGTCTTGACGAGCGCTGACATCGACGCCGCCTCGATTCCTTTGCCGGAAACATCGCCCAAAATCATTACAGCGCAATCGTCGGGAAGACGGACAAGCGTATAAAAGTCGCCGCCAACCAACGCCGAGTTCGTGGCTGATAGGTACATCGAATCGGTTGCGATACCCGGAACGTCACCAAGCGAATTTCTCATGCCAATCTGAAGCGTCTGAGCAATATGACGTTCTTCGCGCTTTTGAGACTCACCCTCGTAGATCAGCTCAAAGTCATGCGCCAAGTGCACCAAGTAGTCATATTCAAGGTCATCAATCGGCTCTTGACTACCGTCACGAAGCAGCAGCGCGCGCGTCGTCGGGCCTTTCGCAACAGAAGCAGGAACGATCGCGTCGTTGCTGTGCTTGCCATCACCCTCAGAGCGCGGGCGCCCCGCCTCGATGCCGGTGTCGACGTAGAGACCCTGGCAAGGCAGACCATGCGCCCTAAGCCAGCCTCCCATAGGCATCGATTCGTCAACGCGAGTTATACGGACGTGTTTAAGATCCTCGGCACTCGTGCCGCCCAAAACAGACGCCTCAAAGCCATCAGAGCCAACCCCCAAACGTGCCGCTGGCGCCGTCGTGGAAAAGAAAAGTTTCTCGGGATCGTCCGGCAAAGCAACGCGACTGCCGCCTTCAAAATCTATGACATAGGAGCCCAGACTGACGTCATACTCAACAGGGCAAAAATGACAGTTGAGCATATTGCAAATCTCGGACGATACCGCCTGGGTAGCCGCAGCGGAATCGTCTAGAAAGGTAAACAACTCATCACGTAAGACATTGAGCGAGCGGCCGAGCTCTGCCGTGCGACGAGAGCGAAGGCTCGATGCCATGCCGACCAGCTGGATAGACAGGTAATCGCAAATGACCTCGAGTACATTAACGTCATAGGCGAGCGGTGCCTGAGGGCGCTTCCAACCAACTTCCAGCACGCCAAGGATCTGCGTACCGTAAAAAACGGGAAGACAGATCTCGCTGCGGTACGGAGGCATATCCTGCACGCGCAACAGGTGCTTAGAACGATTGTCCAGGTCCATGAACATACCGGAGGCAGCCCTATCACCCTCAAGGTCCTGTTGAATCGACAAACGACAGGCACGCGACTCGCGAAGCACATACGTCGGAATGCCAGCGCCATACGGCAAAAACTCGGGCAGGTAGCTGTCGTGCAGCTCCTTGGAAACACCGCGAAGCTTAAAACCGCCGCTCTCAGAAAAATAAATAGCGGCACCCGAAGCATCGAGCGTTCCTACAAGCTGGTTCAAAACGGTATCTAACAAACTAGGCAGCTCATCGGAGCCCACCGTGCTCATAATGACCGACAAAGTGCCCGAAAGGCGCTTATTCGCCACTCTAAGCTCCGAAAGCGCACGCTTGAGCTGGCGGTCGTGCGAGTACTGCTCTTCGATGCTATGAAGCGCCACCAGAACACGCGGCGCGCGGCGCCCAAAAATACGAGGCGGTGTAACCGAGCCGGCACAAACCAAGACGGGAATAAAGGAGCCGTCACTCAGCTTGAGCATCAACTCGCTCTCGGTTCCATTGGTCTCAAAAGGAAGACGATGCTCTGACGCGCGTTCAAATGCTGATGAGTACAAGAGGTCTTTAACGTCCCCGTTGATCACATCGGAACGCTCCTCGCACATCAAGTCGAGCAAGCGGTTATTCACATGCAGAATGGTTCCGTCGAGCTCACAAATGATGACAGCATCGCTCGTGATCTCGACCAGTTGGGCAACGTCCGCCCACTCGTTGCGCTCAAGCGTTTCCATCGTGAACCTCACCGTCTATCGGTAACAAAAAAGCCTCCGAAGAGGCTTCTCAAATGCGATGGTGTCGGAGGCGGGACTTGAACCCGCATGACCAAAAAGCGGTCACTAGCACCTCAAGCTAGCGCGTCTGCCAATTCCGCCACTCCGACATGCTATGTTGTTGATTCGCGGTTCGTTTTGTTGGACCCGCGCGTTCAACGAGGAAGATAATAACCTATGATTCGAGAACTGTGCAAGCACTTTTTTCAAAAAAGTTTACGAATTTGTAAATGCGCTGGTAGATCTATATGTTCGGCCCCGAATCGGTGTTGCCTCCCGGCGCGTCCTCGGGCATGAGCGATATTTTGTTGCGCACTTCGTGCTGCAAAATATCGCTCCCCCTGCGGAATGCGCCGGGAGGCAACACCGATTCGGGGCCTGCAAATACATACTTCAGGCACAGTTCTCAAACATGTTCTGGGGGCTGATGCAAATTTGGTGGCTCGGCTTTGCCGAGCCCTTATATAAAGAGGCCGGAGCTAAAGCTCCGGCCTCACTAACTTTCCT
>CABUUJ010000001.1 GCA_902494715.1 uncultured Collinsella sp. | reverse complement strand
GGTCCGCCGTTCGGTAGAACGGCGGAACTAATTAGCTCTGACGATAATGGTCAAAGAAGTCGGCAAGGTCTTCGAGCGACTCTTTGAGCACTTCCATGCGCGGCAGGTACACGATACGGAAGTGGTCGGGCTCAGCCCAGTTGAAGCCGCCGCCGCGCGTGATCAGGATCTTCTTCTCGTGCAGCAGGTCGAGGGCAAACTGCTCGTCATCGGTGATGTTGAACTTCTTAACATCCATCTTGGGGAAGATGTAGAACGCCGCGCGCGGCTTGACCACCGAGATGCCATCGATCTTGCTGAGTGCCTCATACACAAAGTTGCGCTGCTCGTAGACACGACCGCCGGGACGGATGTAGTCGTTAACCGACTGATGGCCGCCGAGTGCCGTCTGAACAATCGACTGAGCCGGCACGTTGGAGCACAGGCGCATGTTAGAGAGCATGTTGACGCCCATGATGAAGTCGCTCATGCAGCGCTGGTTGCCCGAAAGCACCATCCAGCCAATGCGATAGCCCGCGATCATATGCGACTTCGACAGGCCGCTAAACGTAATGCAGGGCAGGTCGGGGGCGAGCGAGGCAATGGAGACGTGCTCGTAGCCGTCCATGCACAGGCGGTCGTAGATCTCGTCGGCAAAAATCATGAGCTGGTGCCTGCGCGCGACCTCAACAATGCCCTCGAGCACCTCGCGCGGATAGACAGAGCCCGTGGGGTTGTTGGGGTTGATGATGACGAGGGCCTTGGTCGCGCTCGTGATCTTGGACTCCATATCCTCCAGGTCGGGATACCAATCCGCCTGCTCATCGCACAGATAGTGCACGGGATGACCGCCGGCAAGGGTTGCGCACGCCGTCCAGAGCGGATAGTCGGGGCTGGGAATCAGAATCTCGTCGCCATTGTCGAGCAACGCGTTCATCGAAAGCTGAATGAGTTCGGACACGCCGTTGCCCGTGTAGATGTGCTCCATCTGAACATTGGGCAGACCCTTGATCTGCGAGTACTGCATAATCGCCTTGCGCGCGGAGAACAGGCCGCGCGAGTTGGAATAGCCTTCGCAGTCGGGCAGCTGCTGGCGCATGTCCTTGATGACCTCATCGGGCGTGCGGAAACCAAAGGGTGCCGGATTACCGATGTTGAGCTTGAGAATACGCTCGCCCTCGTCCTCCATACGGGCGGCCTCGTCGACGACGGGACCGCGCACGTCATACAGGACATTCTCGAGTTTGGTAGATTTAGAAAAAGTACGCATGGTGGTGCTCCTTGTGATTTGAGCCGTGGGACTGGGTTCTGGCTTGGCAACTTTACGGGACGGAGGGGTCTCACCTTGGTCGGCGTCACCGGCGAGCAGCCAGGTAACATCGACCTCCAAAATGCGGGCGAGCAGCTCTACCACATCGCGCCGCGGGATCGTCTTGCCGCTCACATATTGGCTCATCTGACTCTTGCCGAGTTTTTTACCGAGCATCTCCGATGCGCGGATTACGTCCGACTGGCGAACGTCACGATCAGACATGGTCTGTCGCAGGCGATCGCTAAACGTCTCTTGGGCCACAAGAACCTCCTTGCTGGCAAAGTTCAATTTATCGAACACGAATTGAACCAGAGTTCAATTTAGGCAGCAGTATAGCGCGGCGCATTATCCGAAAGTTCAATTTCACAAGAAAATGTACCGAACCCCGGGAATTGTCCCAAAGTAGACAACGGGTGCGCGCTTTTAGAGATACTCAAGGAAACGAGCCGCCGCAAGCGAAACGTCAGCGGTGCGGCATATGGCGTTGATCTGCCGATGGGGATGCCCCCCGAGCGGACGCACGGCAACATCGAACTGACAGCGGCGCAGGATGAGCGCGGGAAGAATGCTCACACCCAAGCCGTCCTCGACCATGGCCATAATCGCATAGTCATCCCAAGTCGACAGTTTTGAGCGCACTGTCAGTCCCGCGCGGCGAAACAGCGGTGTAATCTCGTCGTCGCTACCGCGTTCCAGCAGAATAAACTGCTCGTTGGCCAAATCGGCAAGGGAAACGACCTCCGCGGTGGCAAGCGAGGAGTCCGCTGGCACCACGGCCATCAGCTCGTCTTGCACCAACGGCCGCGACGCCATGCCGGCGCCGCGTGGCTCACGCGGGATAAAGCCCAGGTCACAACGACCCTCAGCCACCCATTGTTCAATCTCTGAGTAATCGCCCATCAGCAACTCATAATCGACGTCCGGGTGATCGGCGCGAAAGCGCGCGATCACCGGCGGCAGCACGTGGGTCGCCACGCTCGAAAACGTACCGATACAGATTTTGCCGCGCATGAGCCCACGCATCTCATCCACGCGTCGCTGCAGGCGGCCAAACTCTTCGCATAACGCCTCGACTGCCGGCATGACCTGCCGCCCGTCGGCAGAAAGCACCACGCCCTCGCGGCTGCGATCAAGCACCTTAAAACCCCAGTCTGCCTCAAGGTCGCCCACCATGCGGCTCACGCCCGACTGCGAATAGCTCAACCGCTCTGCAGCACGCGTAAAGCTGCCGGCACGCACCGTCTCGAGCAGCACTTGCATCTTTTGGATATTGGTCTCCACGGCACGCCTCCACCTTTACATGAGTTTTTGTCATGTTTACCATGCATTATATTCGCTTTTCTTCTAAAGCCAGTTCACCCATAGTGAACATGCTCGGATATAGAGGGGATGTCAGCGCATGAACAACGGACTGTTTACGTACTTAGCAGCATTGCTATTGTTTGGCTCCAACGGCATCATCGCCGCTGCCATCGCGCTGCCGAGCTCCGATATCGTGCTACTACGCACGTTTTTGGGCGCACTCTCGCTTTTCACCGTCCTCGCCATCACCCAACGCCATAAGTTGCAGGCGCCATCTCGCCCCCGCGAAGCCGCAGCCCTCCTCCTCTCGGGAGCCGCACTGGGCGCCAGCTGGATTTTTCTGTTCCGCGCCTACCAGACGATCGGCGTCGGCACATCCTCGCTGCTGTACTACTGCGGCCCTATCATTGTCATGGCGCTCTCCCCGCTCATCTTTGGCGAAAAGCTGACCGGTGGCAAAATCGCCGGGTTTATCGCCGTCGCCTGCGGCGCTTTTCTCATTGCAGTGCAAGGTCTAGGCGGCAACATGCCCATTGCGGGCATCGTCTGCGGCATCGCCTCGGCATTTTGCTATGCGCTGATGGTCATCGCCAGCAAGGGTGCGCCGCACATCGAGGGTCTCGAGAACTCCGCGCTCCAGGTAAGCGCCGCCTTTGTGACCGCGCTGGTCCTCACGCTCGTCACCCAAGGCGCCCCCTCGTTCCTCTCCCCCAGCATTGCCGCCGGCATCGATTGGCGCGCCGTTGCCATGCTCGGCATTGTCAACACCGGGCTCGGTTGTCTGCTCTACTTTAGCGCCGTCGCCAAGCTGCCCGTCCAGACCGTCGCCGTCGTCGGCTACCTCGAGCCGCTTTCGGCAGTCGTGTTCTCGGCCGTCCTTTTGGGCGAAGCCATAACACCGGTCCGCTTGATGGGCGCTGCACTTATCATCGGCGGCGCGCTCTTTTGCGAACTCGCTGGCAAACGTGCAGACGCCAAGGCTGGCATAGCCCAGACAGCACGTGCGTAAAAGCCCCTCTTGAGTTTCGAAGCAGGGGCGCGTCCGCGGTTATCACATTGCAGCAAGCCATTCAGCGGATATGCCCCTGCTTCGAAATGCTACCTGCGTACGTGAATAATCCCCAGCTGGGGATTATTGTCTAAAATAACCCGATGTGCCAAACTGCTCTTGTATGTATAAAGACGGCATAAAGATTATCTGTCCTAGACAGATAACCGGATGTCTAAGGGAGTCCACGTGGCACACAACAAACTGGAGGCAAACCTCCAAGATCGGCATGTGCAGGGCGGGCACGGAGCCATTCCCCTCTCCGCTGGCATGCTGCTCGTAACGCTCGGCGTCGTCTATGGCGACATCGGCACGAGCCCCATGTACACCATGAAATCAATCGTCGCCAACAACGGCGGCATCGGCACCGTCAGCGAGGACATGATTCTGGGCGCGCTTTCGCTCGTCATCTGGACCATGACGCTCGTGACCACGGTCAAGTACGTGGTAATCGCCATGAAGGCCGATAACCACAACGAAGGCGGCATCTTCGCCCTGTTCAGCCTTGTGCGCAAGGTGGCACCGTGGCTGATTCTCCCCGCCATGATCGGCGGCGCGGCGCTGCTCGCCGACGGCATCCTCACCCCCGCGGTCACGGTCACCACAGCCATTGAGGGCCTGCGCACCATCGAGTGGGGCCACGCGCTATTGGGTGACGGGCAAACCAACGTCATCATTATTACCATCATCATTATCTGCGGCCTATTTGCCATGCAGCGCGCCGGTACCTCGTCGATCGGTAAGTTGTTCGGCCCGCTCATGACGCTGTGGTTCCTGTTCCTAGCAGGCGCCGGCCTGTTCAACATGCTCGGCAACCTGTCCATCCTGCGCGCGCTCAACCCCATCCGCGGCATCATGTTCCTGTTCTCGCCCATCAACCACTCGGGCATCATGGTGCTCGGCTTTGTCTTCCTGTCGACGACCGGTGCCGAGGCGCTCTACTCGGACATGGGTCACGTGGGCAAGGCTAACATTTACGCATCCTGGCCGTTCGTAAAGGCGGCCCTTATCCTTAACTATCTGGGTCAGGGAGCTTGGCTACTCGCCAATAACTCCAACCCCCAGATGCTCGCGATGGATATCGTTAACCCGTTCTATATGATGCTTCCCGAGCCCCTGCGCCCCTTTGCCATTGTGCTTTCGGCCGTGGCGGCCATCATCGCCTCGCAGGCGCTCATCACCGGCTCGTTCTCGCTGGTATCCGAGGCAACGCGCCTCAACCTTATGCCGCACCTGCGCATCCACTACCCCAGCGACACCAAGGGTCAGCTCTATATTCCGCTCGTCAACAACATCATGTGGGTCGGCTGCATCTTCATCGTGCTGCTGTTCCAGAACTCCGAGCGCATGGAAAGCGCCTATGGCCTCGCCATCACCGTGACCATGCTCATGACCACCACGCTGCTGACGAGCTATATCGCCGGCATCCTCAAGCACAAGCTGGGCGCCTGCATCTTTGCCCTGCTCTTTGGTGCCATTGAGTTGTGCTTCTTCGCTTCGTGCCTCACCATGTTCTTTGACGGCGGCTACGTCATGATCTTCCTGGCCGCACTGCTGTTCGGCCTTATGTATGTGTGGCGTCGCGGCACCGCCATCGAGCGCACGCAGACGATTCTGCTGCCCGTCTCCAAGTACATCGACCAGCTCAACCGCCTGCGCAATGACGAGACCTACCCCGTGCTCGCCGACAATCTGGTGTTCCTCACCAACAGCCCCGACCCGCTCACGCTCGACCGCGACGTGCTCTATTCCATCTTGGACAAGCATCCCAAGCGCGCCAAGGCATATTGGTTCATCAACGTACACGTTACCGACGAGCCCTATACGCACGAGTATTCCGTTGAGACCTTTGGCACAGACTTCCTGTTCCGCGTGCGCTTGGACCTGGGCTTTAAGGTCAATCAGCGCATCAACGCCTACCTGCGCCAGATCGTTGGCGACCTGATGGCCTCGGGTGAGTTGCCGCCGCAGCACCACACCTACTCCATCTACGAGACGCGCGGCAACGTGGGCGACTTCCGTTTTTGCATGCTGCGCAAGATGCTTGCCCCCGAAACGGACATCAACCGCAATGACCACCGCGTGATGGCCATCAAGTACGCCGTCCGCCGCGCTTGCGGAAGCCCGGCGCGCTGGTACGGTCTCGAGAACTCTGCCATCATCATCGAGTACGTGCCGCTGTTTGCCCGCATGCGCCCGGCCGTTAAGCTCGTGCGCACCCAGGTGCCGCTCGAGGTTCAGATTGAAGAGGCCGAGGAAATGGAAGTCGACATCTTCTCGGACGACTTGGTCAACGGCAACGAGGCCGGTAGGGACATGAACGTCGATCCCACCGAGCTGCTCGAGAGCGTCGCCGATACGCCCGAGCAACAGCAACTCGACGGACTCGAGAGCACCCAGCTCAACGACGCCAACTTCTAACACGCCACCAGCCATTGACGACAACGGCTCCGCATCTCATAAAAGGTGCGGAGCCGTTTTATGTCGCAACGGACCGGTGAGCTACGAACGACGCGGCTCGGGAACCACGAGCCTATCGGGGCTCGCGCCCTCGGCATCCATCAGGCTCACGTAGCGAATCGACGGATCCCCATACATCGCGTAGTAATAATTGCCCGTGCGCGCGCTAAAGCATCCGGTGTAGATAGTCTTCTCGAACTTGCCATCGCCCATCCTGGACGCTCCCTCGATCATCACCACGCCCTCGAGCGAGCGGAACATGCGAACGACGTTTTCGGTCTCGCTCTCCTTTTGCGGGTAATTGGCATTGAGGTACGCCGCCTTTACAAAACGGCTCGGCGAATAGCAATCGCCCGGAATGCCGCGCATGCCGGCACCGGCTCCATAGGGCTTAAGCTCGGCGCCACGCCATGTCGCTGTCTGCGGAAAATCGCTTGTGGCGGTGATATAGGTGCGCAGGTTTTCCATGTGCCACGGGAAGGTCGGCTGGTTGGCAAGGGTGTCGACCGGATCGTCGTATACATGCAGGCCGTCAGCCATCATCTCGACCACGATGCTGCGCTGGCTGTCGCCGATAATCCAATGGAGCAGCGACACGCCCAGCCCCTCTCCGGCAGATTTGGCGACAATCACCGTGTCGCGCAGCGCGGCCTCGACCTCATCAACCGTCGAGAACGTCGCTGCCACCCACAGGGGGAACTCATAGGCCGCGATATTGGTCTTGCCGTCGACAGGGTCCTCGGCATACTCGGCATAACCCGGGAAATTGAGACCCGCCACGGCGAGGCCCGCATCGTTGCCGCAATCGAAGAACATAGGGTAGTTCTTGTAATCGATGCACATACCGATCACCGCGTGCGCCGCTGTCGCGTCGTCGATAAACGAATACGGAATGTGAAACCCGCGCGGCATCACGCGAACCTGTTGGCCGTAGTCAAAGCTCCAGTCGAGATTGCGGCCCAGATACATGTGGCCAGAATTATCGGTAAATCGAATACTCGTACACATAGCGCCTCCTAGCTTTACGTTCTTGCTAATTTCATTGTCTCCAAACAAAAAGGCGCTAAACACAAAAGCCCGGACATGACAACAATGTCATGCCCGGGCTATTCAAGCAGGATAAACTCAACCAAGTTAACCCCGCAGGTCGTCTAAGGGGTCAAAGTGCCGCAGATTGCCACGAAAGAGGAGCGAAGCGTGCTTAAGGTACGCGAGCGACGATTGAGCGGCAAGGTGCGGTGCTTTGGTCCCCTTAGACCAACTTTCCAAGACAGTGATCGATCATATGCTGGATCATCTGCGCCTCAAAGCCCGCGTAGCCGCGGCGGCACTCCTTCATCTTGCCGTCGACAATCTGATCAAAGGCAACCTTGCACTTGATATAGCGCGTGGACTTGGTGACCCCCTCGTGCGTCAGGCAGCTCTCCTCCATCTTGCTGGCGCCCAGGCCAAACACCAGACGGGGGTTGTAGAGCACGTGGGGCTCGCCGGCATCGTCCAGGTAGACGCAAACCTTCTTGGTAACGCCAATCTGGTTAGCGGCAAGGCAGCCGGCATCGTCGAGCGACTTGATGGTATCGATCAGATCCTGAGCAACCGACTCGTCCTCGACGGTCGCAACCTCGCAACGCTGGGACAGGATAGCCTCGTCGTGGCAAAGCTCTTTAATCATACGTTCCTCCATAGGGGTCGTTGTAACCGCTTAAGTATACGGTACCCACACATTTTCATGCGAAAAATACCGTCCGTCTGCTACAAAGCGCCGAACATCAACATGCGAGGAACAACAGCGTCGTAAAGGGGCTATAGTGGGAGCGTTCGTGTCAATCGGCCTAAACTCGGGGCCGAACAAGGAAAGGGTATGCATGGACGAACTTTTTCACGTCAGTGAGCGCAAGTCCACAATCGGGACCGAACTTCGCGCTGGACTGACAACATTCCTGGCGATGGCCTACATCATCGCCGTCAACCCCGCGGTGCTCTCGGGCGCTGGCATCGATGCGGGAGCGCTCGCCTGCGCCACCTGCCTGGGCGCCGGCATCATGACCATCTGCATGGGCATCTTCGCCAACCGCCCGCTCGCCTGCGCGTCGGGCTTAGGCGTCAACGCGATGATCGCTGGAATCACCACCACCGTCTGCGGCGGTGACTGGCACGTGGCCATGAGCGTCATCTTCCTTGAGGGCGTCGTCATCTTGCTGCTCGTGCTTTGTGGCCTGCGCGAGGCCATCATGGACGCCATCCCGGTTGTCCTGCGTCACGCCATCTCGGTGGGTCTGGGCCTGTTCATCGCCATGATTGGCCTGTGCGATGCCGGCATTATCACCGCTGGCGCCGGTACACTCGTCGGTCTGGGCGACATCACCTCCCCCACCTTCATCGTCGGCATCATCTCCATCCTGGTGACGGTCGCCCTCGCCTGCCGCAACGTCCCCGGCTCGCTGCTCATCGGCATCGTCGTCGCCGTCATCGCCGGTATCCCCCTAGGTGTGACCCAGGCTCCGACCGGCATCATCGCCCCGCTCGACTTCTCGAGCATCGGTGGCCCTATCGCCGACGCCGGCGGCGTGCCCGCCATCGTCAAGGTCCTTACCGACCCCGCGCTCCTCGTCATCTCGTTCTCGCTGCTCATGAGTGACTTCTTCGACACCATGGGCACCGCGATGGCCGTGGCCAAGCAGGGCGAGTTCCTCACCGACGACGGCAACGTCGAGAATATCAAGGAGATCTTGATCGTCGACTCCGCCGCCGCTGCTGTGGGCGGTTTCATGGGCGTCTCCTCCATCACCACCTTCGTCGAGTCCACCTCTGGCGCTGCCGACGGTGGCCGCACGGGTCTCACCTCCGTCACCACCGGCGTGCTGTTCATTCTCGCCGCGTTCTTCTCCCCCATCGTCACCATCGTTTCCAGCGCCGCCACCTGCGGTGCTCTGGTCTACGTCGGCTACCTCATGATGAGCGAGGCCTCCGAGATCGACTGGTCCGACGTGTCGCAGGGTTTCCCGGCGTTCATGATTGTCGCCGGCGTGCCCTTCACCTACTCCATCTCTGCCGGCATTGGCCTGGGCTTTATCGCCTACGTGGTCGTCGCGCTCTTTAAGGGCGAGGCCTCCAAGATCAAGCCGCTCATGTGGATCGCAGCCCTCGCCTTCCTCGTCTACTTCTTCGTGGCGTAACGGCATAGTCTGCTAAAGCAAAACAACAAGGCGCGGAATCGCATCGAGCGGCTCCGCGCCTTTCTTTTAGCGTCTGCCCCCGTGTCAGCGTGCGACAATTGAGGCTGTCAATATCACAACACCGAGAGAAGCCTGCCTTGGAAGCGCATCATAAGCAGATAACCGTTTATTCAGAGTGTGCGGAAGGCGCGCCCGTCATCTATCTCCCCGTGATTATGGGCAACGGTAGTGAAGTCTACGAGCGCTGCCGAGAGCTCGACTGCCCGCTGTTCACCCTTGTCGCCATTGGAGGGCTCGATTGGAATCGCGAGCTGAGCCCCTGGGAATGCGACGGAACTATACGAGATGCCGAGCCCTTTGGCGGACAGGCTGCTGGTTTTCTTGACGAGTTGTTGAAGCAGATAATCCCCCAGGCCGAATCATCGCTCCCGCAACCGCCCGCCTGGCGCGGCGTTGCCGGCTACTCGTTGGCGGGTCTTTTTGCACTGTGGGCACTTTGGCAAACAGATGTCTTTGAGCGCGTGGCGAGTGCATCGGGGTCGCTGTGGTTCCCCGGCTTTATCGACTACGCGCGCGAGCGCACGATGACGGCTACGCCCGACGCCGCCTATCTGTCGCTCGGTAAAAAGGAAACCAAGACGCCCAACCGCATGATGCGGCACGTACTCGACGATACGCGCGCGATGGAAAAGCTGTTTATCGAGCGCGACATCCCAACAACGCTGGAGCTCAACCCCGGCAATCATTTTGCCCAAACTGACCTGCGCATGGCGCGCGGCATCCACTGGATACTGACGCATTAAAAATGGCGTCCACGCGCACATACGCATGGACGCCATTTTTAATTTGGCTGAACGCAGCTACTATTCAGTAGTCTCCTCAAGCTCGGAAGTATCGAACTCAAAGTCATTACCGGGCAGGATGGCGTTGAGCACAATGCCCACCAGCGAGCCCACGGCAAGGCCCGAAAGCGAAATCGTCACGCCGCCCAGCTCCAGCACGATGGCACCGGCGGTACTGTAGGCAATGCCGAGCGAAAGCACGAGCACCAAAGCCGCAACCAGCACATTGCGGTTGTTCTGGAAATCAACCTGGTTTTCGATAAGGTTGCGAACGCCCACGGCACTGATCATGCCGTAGAGCACGAGCGACACGCCGCCGATTACACACGCCGGCATGGCGGCGATCACGGCAGCAAACTTGGGGCAGAACGAAAGCACGATGGCGCAGCAGGCGGCAATGCGAATCACGCGCGGGTCGAACACGCGCGTCAGGGCAAGCACGCCAGTGTTCTCGCCATACGTCGTATTGGCGGGGGCGCCAAAGAGCGATGCCAAGATGGTCGCCAGGCCATCGCCGAGCAGGGTACGGTGCAGACCGGGATCGGCAATGTAATTGCGTTCGCAGGTAGAGCCAATGGCGGAGATATCGCCAATGTGCTCAATCATGGTCGCAAAGGCCAGCGGCATGATGGTGATGATGGCCGTCGTGGCAAGACCGCTATCGAGCCGCGGTCCAAAGAGCGCAAACACGGTGTTGTCCCACACGACGGGCAAGCCAACCCAGGGGGCGGCTGCGACGCCAGAGAAGTCGACCTCACCCAACGCGGCCGCAACGGCATAGCTCACCACGACGCCCAGCAGAATCGGCACGATCTTAACCATGCCGCGGCCCCAAGTATTGCAGATGACGATCACGGCCACAGCGACAACGGCAACAAGCCAGTTGGTCTGGCAGTTGGCGATAGCAGAGCTTGCCAAGATCAGGCCGATGGAAATGACGATGGGGCCGGTCACCACCGGCGGGAAGAAGTGCATGACACGCTTGGCGCCAAATGCGCGGAACAGCGCTGCCAGCACCGGATAGAGCAGGCCGGCGCAGACAACGCCCAGGCAAGCGTAGGGCAAAAGCTCGGCCTCGCCGTTGGGCGCAACGGCGGCATAACCCGCGATAAAGGCAAACGACGAGCCCAGGAACGCGGGCACCTTACCGCGCGATAGAAAATGAAACAGCAGCGTGCCGATGCCGGCGAACAGAAGCGTCGTCGAAACGGAAAGGCCGGTGAGCACGGGCACGAGCACCGTGGCTCCGAACATCGCAAACATGTGTTGCAAACCCAACACAAACATGCGCGGGCGGCCGAGCGACGATGCATCGTAGATGGCATCGGTGACGGCGGGCGTCGAAGACCGGGACATGAGAGTCCTTTCAAAAAATGGAAGGGCGATCAGGCATATCGGATAACCTGCCCGAACGATACGATCCGAACCATTGTACGCGATACGCAATGCCTCGCACGCGCCGCCACCTGCAAACGCTAGCGTTACTTCCAAACGCGCTCGGCAATGCGCTTGACCAGTGCGATCTTCGCCCATTGCTCGTCCTCGGTCAGCTTGTTGCCAATCTCGCAGCTGGCAAAGCCGCACTGGGGCGACAGGTACAGATTCTCGAGCGGCACGTACTTAGCGGCTTCGCGGATGCGCTCGACGATAACATCCTCGTTCTCGAGCTCTGCCGCCTTGGTGGTTACCAAGCCCAGCACGACCTTCTTGCCGGGAGCGACGTACTTGAGTGGCTCAAAGCCGCCGGCGCGCGGCGTGTCGAACTCCAGATAGAACGCATCGACATTCTCATGTGCGAACAGATACGGAGCGATAGGGTCGTAGCCGCCTTCAAAAGCGTAGGTGGAGTGGTAGTTGCCGCGGCACACGTGCGTGTTGATGACCAAATCGTCGGGCTTGCCCTCGATGGCGGCGTTGTTGAGCGCCACGCCCAGCTCGCTTACCTTTTGCAGGTCGACCGGGCTCATGCCGGTTTTGGCGACAAAATCGGTATCGCAGTAGATGCCCCAGGTGCAGTCATCAAACTGGATGTTGCGGCAGCCTGCTGCGTACAGGTCGGCGATCACCGTGCGATAAGCGGCTGCAATGGCGTCGGCAAGTTCCTCATCGGTCTTATAGACAGCGCGCAGGCTCTCCTGCTGGCCATCGCAGCGATCGAGCGTGACCTCAGAGAACGTCTGGATCGGCGCCGGAATGGTCTGGCGTGCGACCTGGCCCTCCTCCTCAAGCGCCTTGACGAACTTAAAATGCTCGACGAACGGGTGGTTCTCGCCGCTAATGGGACCGGTAACCACGGCGGTGTCGGCCGTCGTCTCCTCGTCATGGAACATATAACCCATGCGTGAGGTGCGGCGCTCAATGCCGTTAAGGCCCCACATAAAATCGAGGTGCCAGTAGCTGCGGCGGAACTCGCCATCGGTGATCACCTGCAGGCCGGCGGCCTTCTGCTTGGCCACCAAATCGCGAATGGCATCGTCCTCGACGGCCTTAAGGCCGGAAGCGTCGAGTTTACCCGCGACATAGGCGGCACGGGCGTCCTTTACAGCCTGCGGACGAAGAAAGCTGCCGACGATATCGGCGCGAAACGGCGCGTTCGGTTGAATCGAAGTGCTCATAGATATCTCCCTTTGCATTGGTTGCTTTACTGGGACAGAGTATGAGCGCTCATATGACCATCGTAAAATATACGTTTATAACAGTTTGATATAGATGTTTCCTATATCAGTCTGGACTGTCATAAAGAGACTTGAACCGTGCGGAGCACAGCAGCCTAGATATGCTGACGAATCGCGTCGATATAGGCCCGACCGTAGCGCGTAAGCGTCGTGTTCTTGCGCGTGATGATGCCAATCTCCATGTACTCGTCCACGTCGAGCGGAATCGAGATAATGCCGGGGCCGTTGAGCTCGTGGCTGATCACGCCCGAGCATACCGTGTAGCCGTTGAGGCCCATGGCCAAATTGAACAACGTCGCACGGTCGCGCACGCGGATATTTTTGCGACGCTCGAACGTCGAGGTCAGCTCCTCGGAATAGTAAAACGAGTTGTAGCTGCCCTGCTCGTAGGACAGGAACGGGTAGTCTTCCAGATCCTCGAGCGTCACGCTGGAGCGGTCCGCCAGCGGATGGTCGGCGCAGACGAAGACATGCGGCGTGGCGCAGAAGAGTCCTTCGAACACGAGCTCGTTGGCCACCAGCATGCGCTCGATGACCTCGCGGTTGTGCTCGGACAGATATAGGATGCCCAGCTCGCTTTTCATGTGCGCGACATCCTCGATAATCTCGTGGGTCTGTTCCTCGCGCAGGGTAAAGTCGTAGCGCGCGGCATCGAACTCGCGGATCACGTCGACAAACGCGTTGACGGCAAAGGAATAATGCTGGCAGCTCACACTAAAGTGCGGCACCTGCTCGGATGCGCCCTTGTACTTGCCCTCGAGCAGGTCGGCCTGGTCGAGTACCTGGCGCGCATAGCCCAAGAAGGTCTCGCCTTCCTCGGACACAATGACGCCCTTGTTGGTGCGCTCAAAGATGTGCACACCCATCTCGTTTTCGAGATCGCGAATCGACGCGGTAATCGAAGGCTGCGACACAAAGAGCCGGCGCGAGGCCTCGGTAATGCTGCCGCATTCGGCAACTTTGACGACATATCTGAGCTGCTGGAGCTTCATGGCTGTCTCCTTAGCTGTTAGTGAGATTCGCGTCGGCAGTACCCGGCAGGCGCATAAACGGCGGCATCTCCCCCGTCGCGGCGCAGGCGGCAATCTGATGCAGGACTCCGGCGACCGCATCATCCACCGCGGCGCCGATATGCCAGCGCGCGGCAGCCGTGACGGCCTCGTTGGCATTGGCGACTGCAACGGAGTTGGGAACGGCATCGATCATGGGCAGATCGTTATCGGAATCGCCAAATACGGCCACCTCGTCGGGCGTCAGGCTCAAGGCGCGCGCCAGCTCCAGCGCAGCGCAGCCCTTGTCCCAACCATCCGGAAGGATGTCGAACAGGCGCACTCGGTTGTTGGGAAACACAAGCGAGAGTTCCGGCACCTCAACGGCAACGCGCTCGCGTAGCTCCGCGAGCTCCTCACGCGAACGGGCACTCCAGATATTCGCCTTAAACACCGGTGCGCCATCGACGACGGGACGACACGGGGCCTCTTCGCCTTTGAGCCACGCATTGCCGCCCGACTCCATAGCGCGACGCACACGCTCGGGATTGCTCGTCACGCAATAGGCATCGTTGCCCCAAAAGTCATCGCCCAGGCTGTAGACTTTTAGAAATGTATCGTCGGTCTCTTGCTCCAGATAGTCAGCCAAACGCATCAGAGCATCGTTGTCGATTGCGCGCGAAGCGACTACTTCGCCGTCGACAAACATCACCTGGCCGTTACAGAACGCACCGGTCGAAAAACACTCGGAACGGTTTTTGAACATCCAGCCCATCGCGGACGGCTGACGACCCGAAACCGGCCCAAAGTGCAGACCCGCCGCCTGCATGGCATGAATACCCTCAATGGCGTAGTCGCTGGCGCCGTCATGCCCGGCTGGAATCAGCGTATCGTCCATATCGGTCAGCACAAGTTTAATCATAAGGCCCCCATTCGTATCGGTCCTACCTATTGTAACGACCTGCCAAAATAAACCTGTCCCTTTTTGGCAGGTGCGCTAGTATAGGGAACAACAGATTCGATGCGGGAGTGCCGGCGGTGCAAACCACAAGGCTGAGAGGGCATGGGGCCCAATCCTTTGAACCTGTCAGTTAATGCTGGCGTAGGGAGCATGCCGCCTTTACAGGGGCGCTGTCTATGCACAGCGCCCCTTTTCTATGCCAAGGAGGCATGTGCAGTGATTGATTCGGAACAGCTTAAGCAACATATGGTCAAGGCCGTAGAGGAAATTCGCGCCACCAATCCGATGGCCGGCTCCATCACCAACACGGTGACGATCGACTTTGTCGCCAACGCACAGCTCGCCGTGGGCGGATCGGCCGCCATGGTCTATCTGCCCGACGAGGGCGAAGCGCTCGTTGCCGGCGGCGGCGCCATCTATCTCAACATGGGCACGCTCTTCCCCATCTACGAGCAGACAATTCCCCGCGCGGCCAAGGCGGCACACGACGCCGGCAAGCCCTGGGTGCTCGATCCGGTGGGCCTGGGCATCGGTAGCCTGCGCACCCAGTTGGTAAACGAACTCAAGCAGTACAAGCCCGCCATCGTGCGCGGCAACGCCTCCGAGATCATCGCGCTCGCCGGCCTGTGGGGTCTTGAGGGCGAGGCGGCCGATCTGAGCCGCGTGCGCGGTGTCGATACCACCGACACGGTAGACGCTGCCCGCGATGCCGCCGTGGCGCTCGCCCGCTACACCGGCGGCGCCGTTGTGGTCTCGGGCGAAGTCGACCTGATTACCGATGGCACAACCGTGGCCAAGTCCCACGGCGGCAGCCCGCTCATGTCCAAGATCACCGGTTGCGGCTGCTCGCAGGGCGGCGTGCTGGCCGTGTATGCCTGCGCCGCCGACCCGTTTACGGCAGCCATCTGCGGCACCGCGGTCTACAACGTTGCCGGCACGCGTGCCGCCGCTGTCGCCGACGCCCCGGCAAGCTTTAAGGTCGCCTTTATCGACGAGCTCTACCGCGCGAGCGCCCAGGACATCGCCAACAACCAGCTCGAGCTCGAGGAGGCGTAAGCCATGTCCGAGCCCGCAACCAATGCCGGAATGAACACGCTCATCGCCGTGGCCATCGCCCCGTGCGGCACCGGCGACGAGCTGTCCGCCGAGGTCGCCGAGGTCGTGCGCGTCATACGCGAGAGCGGCCTTCCCAACCGCACCACCTCGATGTTCACCGAGATCGAGGGCGACTGGGACGAGGTCATGCAGGTCGTGCGCGACGCAACCTTTGTGTTGGCGAGCAAGGGAATCCGCACCGAAGTCGTGCTCAAAGCCGATATTCGGCCCGGATTTACCGACACCATGACCGGCAAGCTCGAGCGCATGGAAGCACAGATCAAGAAGCAGGAGGAAGCACGATGAGCATCCGCGACAACCTTGATATCTCGGCCTATCTGGTACTCGGCCCCGAAAACACCCTCGGGCGCCCCGTGGGCGATGTGGTGGCCCAGGCGCTCGACGCAGGCTTTACCTGTATCCAGGTGCGCTCCAAGGTGGCAAGCGCCCGCGAGATCATTGCACTGACCGGCGACGCCGCGCAGGCAATCGCACAGGCTGGCAAGACCGGTCAGGTCGCCCTGTTAATCGACGACCGTCTGGACTGTGTACTCGCCGCGCGCGAGCAGGGCATTGCCGTCGACGGCGTGCACGTAGGCCAGAGCGACATTCCCGTCGAGGTCTGCCGCAAGCTGCTGGGCCCCGATGCCATTGTGGGCCTTTCGGCCCGTTGCGAGGAGATGCTCGAGTACGTCAAGACCGCCGACATGAGCCTGGTCGACTACCTGGGCATCGGCCCGCTCCACGAGACCGAGACCAAGCGCGACTGCGGACGCGCGGCCGACGGCTCTATCATCACCAAGAGCTTTGAGGACCTGGCCGCACTCCACGCGGCAAGCCCCGTGCCCATCGTGGTGGGCGGCGGCGTCAAGACGGCCGACCTGCCGCAGCTCAAGGCCACCGGCGTCGACGGCTTCTTTGTGGTGAGTGCCGTCTGCAGCGCCGATGACCCCTACGCCGCGGCCAAGGAGCTCGTCGACACTTGGCAGCAGGCATAGGCATAAGCCGAGCAGCTGATCCGCAGCCTCACATCTTCAGCAATGGAAAGCGCATCCCAGTTTGGACCTCCATTCCGGGATGCGCTTTCCGCCGAGATGGCGGCAGCGGCCTCTACCCTGCCAGATATGTCTCCAGTGCCGGCAAGGTCGCCTCAGCATCGCGACGACCAATCTGATAGATGCGCTCGAGCTCATCGGGCTCGCGGCACAGCGACGGCACTTTCACCGATTCGCTCGGACGCACCACAAAGATATCGCCGGCGGCCTCACGACGTGCCAAATCATCGAGCGTGGCATTGTAGACCTCATGCCGATGCTCAAGCGCTGCGACAAACTCCGGATAGTGACGGAACACGCGACGCAGCATAGGCATCACGCTGTTGGGCCGCTTCACAAAGCCCGCCGGCTGCGTGAGCACCACGATATTGCGGTCATACCCCTGAGCAAACAGCCATGCACTGGGAATAGAATCAGCCACGCCGCCATCCAGGTACTTGCGGCCCTCAATGGCGACAGGACGCGTCGCCACGGGAATTGCCGACGACGCCCGGATCCACTCG
Source organism: uncultured Collinsella sp. (assembly GCA_902494715.1). GTDB lineage: Bacteria > Actinomycetota > Coriobacteriia > Coriobacteriales > Coriobacteriaceae > Collinsella. Next base: position 108,503 of record CABUUJ010000001.1, on the reverse strand, counting down.
ATATCGCGCTCGTCGCCATACGGCAGGTCGTGGTAGACGGCCTTGCCCGTCTCGATATCGGTACACACGCACGTAAATCGCATGGGGCAGGCGCGATACGCCTCCAAGTCGATGGGATCGCGCTCGATAGGCACCTCGTGATAAGCAAAGTCGGCATTGAACATATCGCCGGTTCGCAGCCAGCTGGTCACGCTCGCATAGCGCTTGTCGGCGCAATAGGCCTTGTTATAGCGAATGGCGCGGCCGATCTGGCGCGATTTAAAGTTGTAGCCAAATGCCGCGCCCGCCGAGACGCCCACCATATGGTCGCAGGTCAAACCGTGCTCCATCCAAACGTCGAGCACGCCCGCCGTATACATACCGCGGTAGCCGCCTCCCTCGAGCGCCAGCCCCACCGTGCGCGTCATATTTGACTGTGCCATGCGACCATCTCCGTTCCTGCGTTTTAAACCGGGACAAGTATACCCGTCAACATATATCGTCCCAGTCGCATTTTTATCGAACATCGCATCGTCGCGCTACCGCCTGTCGAATAATAGCCGCCCACAGCATGTGCACCCATATCCCCGCACTCGAGGAAAGCGGCTTTATGGTGACGCTCGACAAGCACATTTGGCAGATTGTGCCCACCGACCGCGATCAAGGCCGCAGCACGCAAATCATTTCATCGATGCTCGAAATGGCGCAGTCGCTCCATCTGCCCGTCGTGGTCGAAGGCGTCGAGACAAATGAGCAGGCGAACATGCTACGACAAATGGGCGCCCGCTACGCTCAGGGCTTCCTCTGCTACCGCCCCATGCCGGCGAAGGACTTTGAGGCATTGCTCGATGGTGGCAATAACAACTGATACGCTCGCGCGCAAAACGCCACCGTCGAAGGGGATATTTGTCTCCATTAGCTAACTTATATCCCCAATTCAAACCGAATTGGGGATATGATACAAACCGTTGTTCCGCCCAAGGAGGTTATCCATCATGAACGAGTCATATCGCCTGGGCGAGCAATCGATTATTGCCTATCTTCAGCGACTTGCGAACGGCGTCTCGACCGCCGAACTCGATGTTGCCGCGCTGCCTGCTGAGCTACGCGCCGTTGGCGAGCAACTGCAAAAGACGCATGCCATCCTGCAACAAGAGCGCCAGCTGCTTGAGCGCAACGCCTATATCGATCCGCTCACCAACTTGGGCAACCGCAACGGATTCGACCGTCACGTCGAGCAACTCTGGCGCAAAGGCGACCCCTTCACCTGCGCCTATATTGACATCGACCATCTCAAGCATTGCAATGATAGGTTTGGCCACGCCGAAGGCAATCGCTATATTCTGAGCATCTGCCGCACGCTCTCCGAAACCATGGAGCACGATGAAATGCTGTTCCGTATCGGTGGAGACGAGTTTGTGCTTATCTCGCTCTCCGCAAACGAGATTGAACTCGAGCAGCGCTTGGAGCAGGTACGTACCAGGCTGATCGAGGCGAGCTCAGGTGGCAAGGCGCCCATGATCGGCAGCTTTAGCTTTGGCTGCTCGCGCGTCGATCCACTTGCTGGCGACACGCGTCGCCAGATGACGATGGATGCCGATCGCAAGATGTATCGCTATAAGCTTATGCATCGTGTGCAGCAACCGAAAGACGATGACGCGCCGCAACGCCCAATCGTCGATCAGCTTCCCTGCAACGACCGGGTGTTCCAAGCGATCTCCATGAGCTCCGAGACGCGCTATCCGTTTATCCTCAATCTCGATACGGGAGAATCGCAATGGTCGGTTAACGCCGTGCGCGATTTTGACCTGCCCTCCCAGCACCCTTTTAACTCACTCGACATGTGGCTTGCCCGCGTTCACCCCGAGGACCGCGACAACGTACGCGCCGAGCTCGACATGGTGATAAACGGCACGTGGCACTTCCACTACATGCAGTATCGCGTAATGGACGCCACCGGAAAATACGTGCTTTGCGACTGCACGGGCTACCGCTTGGACGGCACCGATACCGAGCCCGGCATGTATGTGGGCATTATCATCAACCGAAGCTTGGCAGATACGACCGATTCCGTGACCGGCTTGGGCGATATTCATGCCCTGGTCAACGCCATTGGCGAAATGCGTCGCGTGGCGCGCAAGGCTGGTTTGATCGCCATCAAAATCGACGATATCGCTCAGGTCAATGCCCGCTTTGGCTTTGATGCGGGCGACCGCGTTTTGGCAGAATGTGCCGCCTGTCTGGTGGAATGTTCGCGCGGTAAGGGTCGTATGTTCCGCTCGACGGGGCCGATGTTCGTGGCTCTTTTCGACGACTTTGATCCCGAAGAAACCGATGCGATTGCAGAGGAGATCGAGCGGTTCCTGGGTTCGCCCGTGCTCTTTGGCCCATTTGAATATCAGCCGCCCATTCGCGTGGCCACGCTCCATCTGGACGGCGTCGACCGTCAGCCCGTTTCGATTTTGAACGAGCTCAAAGCGTTGCTCGGGAAAGCCGTGCAGGTGCCAGGTACCAAACTTGATTAGCACCGCGCCCACACCGCCTCCCCCATCGTGCGATAATCCTCTGCAGAAGTCACCGACAGCAGAGGGAGTTTGTGATGAAGGTTCTTTTGGTCAATGGCAGCCCCAAGGCAAACGGCAACACCGCCCGCGCACTCGCCGAAGTCGCCGAGCAACTCAATGCCGAAGGCATTGATACCGAGGTGTTTCAGCTGGGCACCAAGCCCATTCGCGACTGCATTGGCTGTGGTCAGTGCGGCAAGCTCGATTGCCGCTGCACCTTTGACGATGACGTGGTGAACGAGCTGATCGCTGCCGCCGAGCAGGCAGATGGCTTTGTCTTTGGCTCGCCCGTCTACTATGCGCACCCCAGCGGCCGCATCCTTTCGGCCCTCGATCGCGCCTTCTATGCAGGCGGGCATGCCTTTGAGCACAAACCCGGCGCCGCGGTCGCCGTCGCCCGTCGCGGCGGTACGTCGACCACCTTCGATGTGCTCAATAAGTACTTCACCATCAACCAGATGCCCGTGGTTGCCTCCACGTACTGGAACAACGTGTTTGGTCGCGTGCCCGGCGACGCCAATGGGGACGCCGAGGGCCTTGCCACCATGCGCAACATCGGCAAAAACATGGCCTGGCTCCTTCGCTGTATCGAGGCAGGACAGGCCGCCGGCATCAACGCACCCGAGGCAGATCGAGCAACGACCAACTTCATCAGGTAGAACGGCGGAACAAATACATGAACGTGCAGATTTTTGGCACCAAAAAGTCCTTCGATACCAAGAAGGCCCAGCGCTATTTTAAGGAGCGCCGCATTAAGGTGCAGTTTATTGACCTTAAGGAAAAGGAGATGAGCAAGGGCGAGCTCACGAGCGTGATGCAGGCGGTCGGCGGCATCGACAAGCTGCTCAACCCCAAAGCCAAGGACGAGGAGACGCTCGCGCTCATTCAGCACCTCACCCCCAGTCAGCGCTTCGATAAACTGCTCGAGAACCAGCAGGTTCTGGCCGAGCCCATCGTGCGCAACGGCAAAAAAGCCACCGTCGGTTATTGCCCCGATGTATGGGGAGCCTGGGAGTAGCTTGTGTTATTTGCCGGCGCGTGGGTATAAGAGCAGGCGTTTGGCATATGATTCAGCTGTAAGCCATGTCTAACAAAGGAGGGCACATGCCCAACAAACCCGTGAAGATCATCATGCTTACCGGATACCTCGGTGCCGGCAAGACCACGCTGCTCAACCACATCCTCGCTAACGACGGCGGCATCCGCGCCGCCGTGATTGTCAACGACATCGGCGAAATCAACGTCGATGCCAGCCTCATCGCTGACGGCGGCCTTTCCGAGACCGACGACCTCATCCCGCTCACCAACGGCTGCATCTGCTGCACGCTTTCGGATGACCTGGCCAACCAGCTGCAGGGCATCGCCGATTCGGGCAACTTCGACTACATCATCATCGAGGCCTCGGGCATTTGCGAGCCCATCCCCATCGCCTACACCATCTCGAGCTTCTGCGACGAGGCCAAGGTGGGCGGCGAGCCCAAGCTTGCGCTCGACAACATCGTGGCCGTGGTCGACTGCGCCCGCATGTACGACGAGTTCAACGGCGGCCGCGACCTGCTGGCAGAGGATATCGACGAGGACGACATCGAGAGCCTGCTCATCCAGCAGATCGAGTTCTGCTCCACGCTGATCCTCAATAAGACCGATACCGTGACGCCCGAGCAGATCGCCGAGCTCAAGGCCATCGTGCGCAGCCTGCAGAAAGACGCCGTGATCATCGAGGCCCAAAACGGCGAGGTTCCCATGGAGGAACTGCTCGATACCGACCGCTTCGACTTTATGCGCGCCTACAACTCCGCTGCCTGGATCGAGGCCATGGAGCATCCCGAGGAGCACGACGACCCCGAGGTGCTCGAGTACGACATCGAGACCTTTGTTTACTCGCGCCGCAAGCCGTTTGACCTGCATAAGTTCACCGATTTTGTTGAGCAGGAGTGGCCCGACGAGGTCATCCGCGTCAAGGGTCCGCTGTGGCAGACCGGCGATCCGGACATGTGCTACATGTTCGAGCAGGCTGGCCACCAGATGCGCCTGATGGAGAACGGCCTGTTCGTTGACTCGGCACCCGAGGGCGAGAAGCAGAAGATCATCGACGAGAACCCCGAGATCATGCAAATTTGGGACGACGAGACGGGCGACCGCATGACGAGCCTGTGCATCATCGGCCGTCACATGGACAAGGATGCGCTCATCGCCTCCCTCGATGCCTGCCTGACCGACTGGCACCGCGCCTAGGTTTATCCAAGCGGGCATTTTTCCGCCTACGTAGCCGCCAAACCACCACGAAGGTGCCCTTCGTGGTGGTTTTTCGTTCTAAGCCAAGGAGATTCATGTTCAATATCGTGCTGTATGCGCCCGAGATTCCAGCCAATACGGGCAATATCGGCCGCACCTGCGTGGTTACCGGCGCCCGCCTGCATCTGGTGGAGCCGCTGGGGTTTTCGCTCGACGACAAGACGGTGCGTCGCGCCGGACTGGGCTACTGGCAAAACTTAGACGTGACGACCTATGCCGACTGGGAGGACTTCCTTGCCCGCAACGGCCTCTCCCCCGCCGATGAGCGCCTGCACCTGCTGACTAAAAAGGCTCGTCGCACCTATGCGCAAAGCACCTATCGCGACGGCGACTTCTTGGTCTTTGGCAGCGAGAGCTCGGGCATTCCCGAGCCACTGCTTGCCGCGGCGCCCGAGCGCTGCGAGCGCATCCCGATGCTGCGCGATTGCGACTCGCTTGATAACGCCGAGACTTGGGAAGCCCACGAGGTGTCGCTGGGGCATATCGAGGACGGCCATGAGGCCATCCTTCGGCAGGATATCTGCGGCAACTTCGTCAATCCGGACGACTACCGCATCAGCGCACTCAACCTCTCCAACAGCGCCGCCATCGTCCTCTACGAAGCCCTGCGCCAAACAGGCTTTGCCGGCATGTGACAAAGGAACTGTCCCTTTGTCACATTCAAGCGCCACGCCGACGGCACACACGCCTAATTGATGCTCTAGATAAAGAGCCCTCACTTTTAATCAGAATTAACTAAAGTAAAATGAAGTTAAACGGCGGTGTGAAAGGAGAGTCTTGTGAAATATCTCGAGAACCCGTTTACCCCCAGTTTTGGTGAGGTTCCTGCCCATCTCGCTGGCAGACAACAGATTATTCGGGATTTGGACCGTGCCTTCTTGAGCCAGCGCAGGCGCCCAGAATTGACCTCGATCTTCTCAGGCGCGCGTGGAACCGGTAAAACCGCTCTCATGTCGTCGCTCGCGACAAGGGCGGAATCCCACGGCTGGATTGCCGTAAAGACAACCGCGCTCCCGGGAATGCTTGAGGAAATCGAGTTCGGGGCGAAACGTGCTGCCGGCCATCTTATCGACCCGTCTAAGAACTTCGAAGTCACCGGTCTCGGAATTGCACCGCTCGGCAGTATCGAGGTCAATCGCGTTCACGATGCCTCAACCTGGCGTTATCGCATGAGCGACATCATCGACCAGCTCAACGAGGCGGGCACCGGTCTGCTCGTCACGGTTGACGAGGTAGACCCGACACTCGACGAGATGATTCAGCTCGCAGCGACGTATCAGCACTTTGTGACCGATGGGAAACGCGTCGCGCTGCTCATGGCGGGGCTTCCCAACAACGTCTCGACGTTGCTGAACCACAAGACGGTCTCGTTCCTTCGCCGCGCCCAACAATATCATCTGGGTCGCATTGCCGACTATGACGTACGCGAGGCCTTGATTCGCACAATCCAGGAAAACGATCGCCTGGCAGATGCTGAGGGAATCGATAGAGCCGTTCGCTCGATCTCTGGTTTTCCCTTCCTATTGCAACTCGTAGGCTACCGTGCCTGGGATCTCACAAGCGATTCGAAGGAAATCTCGTCACGCGACTTTGACCTGGGAATCAAAATCGCGCGCGACGAGATGGACGACCGAATCCTCGCGGCAACCTATCGGGAACTCACTGCAGAGGACAAGCGATTCCTCATCGCCATGCTCGATGACGAGGAAGAGTCCACCACCGCTGACCTTGTCGAGCGCCTTAAGCGTTCGCCGCAGCAGGTCTCCCGCTACCGACGCCGCATGATAGATGCCGGCATCATCGGGGAACGAGGACGAGGGCTCGTCGCATTTGAATTGCCATTCTTCCGCGACTATCTCGCCGCTCAATGCGTGAAATAAGCATCAATGAGGCAAAGGGGCTGTCCCTTTGCCTCATTGTCTATAGGTAGCGGCCGGTAATGCTCTTGGAGCAGGCTGCGATGTCGCTCGGCGTGCCAGCACAGACGATTTGCCCGCCCGCGTCGCCACCGCCCGGACCCATGTCGATCACGTAATCGGCGTTACGGATAAGGTCGAGATCGTGTTCGATCACGATAACCGTGGCGCCCTTGGCAACGAGGCCGTCGAACACACTCAGCAACACCTGAACATCGAGCGGATGCAGGCCGATCGTGGGCTCGTCGAATACGAATACGGCATCATCCTGCACGCGACCCATCTCGCTCGCAAGCTTAAGGCGCTGTGCCTCGCCGCCCGAGAGCGCCGGCGTGGGCTCACCAAGCGTGAGGTAGCCCAAACCCAGGTCGTGCAAGGTCTGCAAACGCGTCTGAACTTTCTTGAGCCCCACCGTGGCGTCGAGGGCCTCGTCCACGCTCATGTCCATGAGCTCCGGCAACGTAAGCAGGCTCCCGTCCTCGCCCTCGCGATGGATATGCGAGGCGGCTTCCGCGTAGCGAGAGCCGCGGCATGCGGGGCAGATGATCTCGACATCGGGCAAAAACTGCACGTCGAGCGATATCGAGCCCGTGCCGTCGCACGTAGGGCAGCGTAGGGCACCGGTGTTGTAGCTAAAGGCGCCCGCCTTATATCCCGCCGCCTTGGCCTCGGGCGTACGGGCAAAGGCGCGGCGCAGCTCATCATGGATGTCGGCATAGGTCGCTACCGTCGAGCGCACATTGGCGCCGATGGGCGTGGCATCAATCAGGTTTGCGCGTGCGATACCCTCGGCGTCGACCCAGCGCACATGTTTTGGCAGGCGCTCGCCAGCTGCCTGCGCCTTAAGCGCCGGGATAAGCGTCTCGAGCACCAACGTCGTCTTGCCCGAACCCGAAACGCCCGTAACCGCGACGAGACGGCCGCGCGGGATATCGACTTCGAGCGGCTTGACGGTATGGATAGCATCGGTTGCCATGTGGATATGCCCCTGGTCGAACATCTCGTCGTCAGTCACCTGCGGACGCAAGCGCTTGGGCTCGGCGCGCAAAAACGGAGCGATGCGGCTGCCCCGCGATTGCTCGACCTCGCCTACCGTACCAATGGCAATCACATTACCGCCGTCTGCTCCGGCAACGGGACCCATCTCGACGAGATAGTCGGCTTCCGCCAGTACGCGCGTATCGTGGTCGACAACAACCACGGTGTTGCCGTCATCCACCAGATCGCGCATCACGCCCACCAAGCCGTCGACATTGGCAGGATGCAAGCCGATCGAAGGCTCGTCCAGCACATAAAGCACGCCTGTCGATCGGTTGCGTACCACGCGAGCAAGCTGCACGCGCTGGCGCTCGCCCGTGGAGAGCGTGGCACCGGCGCGATCGAGCGATAGGTAATCGAGGCCCAGATCGACCAGGCGACGAGCCGCGCTCAAAAACGAATCACAGATGTCCGTCGCTATGGGCCGCATCTCGGCAGGCAGCGTTGCAGGCACCCCGCGCACCCATTCAATCGCCTCGCCCAGCGTCATGGCCGCCGCCTGCGCCAGATTGATACCGCGTACTTGGGGCTGGCGCGCAGCCTCGGAAAGACGCGTGCCGCCACAGTCACGGCATGATCCCTCGCGCAAAAAGCGCGTAACGCGCTTGAGTCCCTTGTCGTCCTTAACCTTGGCGAGCGCATTCTCAACGGTATAGACGGCGTTGTAATAGGTAAAGTCGAGCGGCGTGGCGCCCTCGCCGTTTTTGGGAACGTAGAGAATGTGCTTTTTAACCGCCGGTCCGTGGAACACGATGTCGCGCTCTTGAGGCGTGAGTTGGTTAAACGGAACATCGGTGCGCACGCCCATCTCGCCGGCCACCTGCTTCATCAGATCCCACATGAGCGTGCCCCAGGGAAGCACCGCGCCCTCGTTGATAGTCTTGGACTCGTCGGGCACCAAGCTCGCCTCGTCCACCTCGCGCATGACACCGGTGCCGCCGCAGGTAGGGCACGCACCACCGCTATTGAAAGCCAAATCCTCGGCACTCGGCGCGTAGAACTCGCAGCCGCATGTCGGACACGTGAGCGGCAGGCCCGCAGCCACGTTAAGGCTCGGCTCCACGCGCGCCCCGCAGTGCGGGCACACGTGATGGGCGCAACGGCTAAAGAGCAGACGCAGGCTATTGTTGAGCTCGGTCATGGTACCAAAGGTCGAGCGCACGCCCGGAACGCTCGGGCGCTGATGCAATGCGAGCGCCGCCGGCACGTGCAGCACCTCGTCCACCTGGGCGTGTTCGGCCTGCGTCAGGCGACGGCGAGTATAGGTGCTGAGCGCCTCCAGGTAACGACGCGAGCCCTCGGCGTAAAGAACGCCCAGTGCCAGCGAACTCTTGCCCGAACCCGACACGCCGGCAATGCCTACGAGCTTTCCCAGCGGGATATCTATATCGATGCCCTTGAGGTTATGGACGCGCGCGCCACGCACCTCGATAGCCTGCGGGCTCATCTTCTGTTCCGTCATCTTTATCACCCTACTCGTGCCATAAAATGCGATCGCGAATGTACTCGCCCAGCATGGGCACGGTAAACCGGACGAGGCCGTATCCGGCAGCCTCGATGACGCGCTCGCGAATCAGGCTTGCGCGATATTTACTCGCCCAGCTCTGGGTACGCTCGCAGCGCTCAATGATATCCGCCATGCGCGTCGGCTTGCCCTCGTCAACCGCCATGGCCTCGATAAAAAGGCGCTGTGGACTGCGCAGCCCGTAATACAGGGGCGCGTCAACCGCTTCATAGAACTCGGAGACGGCATCCGCATGGCCATCCTCGACATCGCGCCTTTCGATGACCTGTGAGCCACGTCGGACAGCAGAGCGCCACATGTAATAGCCCACCAGCTGAACCATATAGGGATGCCCCATGCTCTTGCGTGCCGCGAGGTCCGCTGTCTCCGCGTCAACGTAAAGACCAGCGTCTTTGACCGTCTGGATATATGAATCGTGCACCTTGGGCAAAGATATCGCCCCCAACGTACGCTGCTGGGCACGCCGCAAAAACGTCACGCTCGGCTCTTCGAGCAGATCGTCAACTATACTGGGTAAGCCGGCGAACACCAGCGCAAGACCGCGCTGGTCGCTATCGGACAAGCCCGTGGCATCTTGGTCTCCAAGCACCTGCTGATAGAGAACGGCAAGAGCCGCCAGTTCCTCGATAGACGCCGATTGCGCCTCGTCAATCGCAAACAGTATGCCCTGGCCTGGACCGAGCCTCTTGAGGCGCTCGTTGACCAGCCCGCGCAACGTCTCGCCCTTTGCTCGCGCCGCCTCGACCGACATCCGGCCAAATGACGGACCAAACTCCATTGACGTCACAACTGGCCTATTCGAGCGAAGCGCATCGGCCAGGCGGTCGCATAGGCCAAGCGAGGCGGAATCGGAGACAACCGCCCATCCGCGCTCGCTAGCTAAACGCTGCAGCTCCCGCAAGAGAACCGTTTTGCCACAGCCGCGGTTTCCCGTAATGAGCATGAGCCTTCCGGGGGCACCGGCGCCGTTATCGAGCCCTTCCTCGAAATCTTCGATGACCGACTCGCGACCGATGAGTATCGGAGGCCGCTTGCCAGCCGTGGGCTTAAAGGGATTTGGATTCATGTCGGCCTCCTCGGATTGGCAAACGCTGCCTATAGTTATACCAACTTATACCGAGTTATACCAACTGAATGTGACAAAGGGACTGTCTCTTTGTCACATGTGGCCAAAGAAATCGGCATCGGCTGCTCGCCAAGGGCGGAAGGAGGTGGGATCAACCTTTACGTGCGCCGCGGCAGGCACGTCGTACCATTTGACCGTGTAACCGGCGCCGTGAGAGCAAAAGACCGAATCGGGCGTGTTGGGCAGATCGGCCTCGGGCTCATAGGCGGCAGTCTCGATTACGCGCTCGGCATCATGGCAGAGCGCGTAGCCTGCGAACTCCAGGTACAGATGCCCGCGGCCGCTCGTATAGGCGGCCACCTCCAGGGCATAGTCCTGTACTCCGGATGCGGGGACGCGGCCTACGAGCTCGGCACGATCGCCCACCATCGTCGGCGGCTCGTACTCGGCACCCATGCGCGTGGCATCCGAGAGCGCCCGGCCCACGCACTCCCCCGGCACCTCGAGCTCAAAGTGGTACCACGGCTCCAGCAGCACGGCTGCGCCGGCCTCACGCGCCCGCATCAAACCCTGGCGAATCGCGCGGTACGTGGCCTGGCGAAAATCGCCGCCCTCGGTATGTTTGGCATGCGCGCGGCCGCCCGTGAGCGTAATGCGTACATCGGTGATGGGCGAACCGGTCAGCACGCCCAGGTGATCGCGCTCCATGGCGTTGGTGAGCGCCAAACGCTGCCAGTTCAGGTCGAGCTCGTCGGTCGAGGTCACGGTGCCAAACTGCACGCCCGAACCCGCTGGCAACGGCTCCAGGCGCAGATGCACCTCGGCATAGTGGCGCAGCGGCTCAAAGTGGCCCACGCCCTCGACCGGCTGCGAAATAGTCTCCTTATAGAGAATGCCGCCAGACTCAAACGCAACCGAAAGGCCAAAGCGATCGGCCAATACCCGCTGCACGACCTCGAGTTGCACGGCGCCCATCAACTGCAAATGAATCTGCTCAAGATGAGTGTTCCAGCTTACGCCGAGCATGGGATCTTCGTCCGCCAACTCAGCCAGCGCTTTGAACACCGCATGGACATCGTGTTCGCCCGGAAGCACCGTATAGGTGAGGACAGGCGCAATGACGGGCGCATCGCCCGCGGGCTCCGCGCCCAGGGCGTCCCCCGGGCGAACGTGCGCAAGACCCGTCACGGCACAAATACCGCCAGCAGCAACTTCTTGGGCAAGCTCATACTTTTCGCCGTTATAGATGCGTACCTGATCGACCTTCTGCTCCCAAGTGGAGGCGCCAGAGCATCCCTCGACAACTTGCTTTGCACGCAGTACACCGCCCGTCACCTTGACCCAGGCAAGACGCTCGCCACGGTCTCCACGACTCACGCGGTAGACACGCGCAGCGAACTCCTGGGGCCATGTTCGCTCGTGCATCAGAGCGCATATGCCGTCGAGTAACTCCGCCACGCCTTGGTCTTTGAGCGCCGAGCCGGCAAAGCAGGGAAACAGTTTGCGCTCCGCGACGAGCCGCGACAACGTTTCGGCAGACAACTCACCTGCTTCAAGAAACTCATCGAGCGCCACCTCGTCCAACGCCGCAGCATCCTCTTGCACAGCGCCGCCCGCCAGCAAATCTTCGGCATCCAGACAGCCCTCGGAAAGACGCTGGCCGAGCTGCGCCAGCAGCGCATCGCGACCAGGGTTCTCAAGATCGATCTTATTGATAAAGATGAACGTCGGGATGTCATAGCGCGCAAGCAGGCGCCACAGGGTTTCGGTATGCCCCTGCACGCCGTCGTTGGCGCCCACAACCAAAATCGCGTAGTCGAGTGCGCGCAGCGTGCGCTCCGCCTCGGCAGAAAAATCGACATGTCCCGGCGCATCCACGAGCATGACGTGGGTATCGCCATGGTCGAGCACAGCCTGCGACGAGAAGATCGTAATACCGCGCTCGCGCTCAATCTCGTTCGTATCCAGATGCGAATCGCCATTGTCCACGCGGCCGCGCTTGCGAATGCGGCCCGCGTTGAATAGCATGGCCTCGGCCAACGTGGTCTTGCCGGCATCTACGTGCGCCAAGATTCCAACGACCGCTTGCTTCGACATGGCTCTCCTCTTATTACAAGCCCATCGCACGCGGCAACGGGCGTCCTCGTTCCACATTGGATGATACAATTTACGGGCCGGCGGGCGAAGCGGGCCCTATCCCCCGACCGAGCTCATCGCCCTGCGTTGCCGCGCGGCGATTTTCGTAGGTTCGCGCCTTGCGAAAGCCGGCTTGCAAAACAGCCTGCGAACGAAAATGGCCCCACCCGGGGCCATTTTCGTTCGTGCAAATTGTTGACACGCGTCCCCGCTCTTATGCCTCACGCAGCCAGTCAAACGCCACGCGCGGGGTACCGTCGGACACATACACGATGCCGGCGCGCTCAAACCCCGCCTTAATACTCGCACCCTGCATGGGCAGGTTATCCTGATGCGTGTCGATACGCAGGTGATCGGCACGCTCTTTGGCAAAGGCAAACATCGCGGCCGCGATACCGTGCGCGGTGCCGTCGGACGCCACACGGTGCAGCACGGCGTACGGAGTGTCGCTGCGCCATTGCCCGTCCTCAATTACGTCATAGCACTCGTCCGGGCCCGGTAAAAAGGCAAACGTCGCCACTACGCGGCCGTCGACTTCACACACATAGCTGCCACCGGCGGCGATATCGGCAGCCAGCTGCTCGGCAGAAGGCGTGCCCTCGGGCCACTGCGTGGCGTTGCCATGCGCGCGCATAAAGGCGCGGGCCGTGTCATAGATAGCCATGACGGCGGGAATGTCGGTATCGAGGGTTTTTCTGATCATCACGCGGCGACCTCACGTTTATTGGTATCACTTTGATTGGGCAATGATACCAGCGTTTGGAGAGAGGCACGAAGCAGATGGGGAGCAAAAAGCGAGCCGCTTGGTCAAAAGCCAAAAGCGAGTTTTTGGGCGCTGCCACGGGCGGCGATATGAGCGACCTGTTTGCGCGCGAAGACGAGCGCCGCGACGCCCTGAACGCCGAGCGCGACGAGGCCTGGCGCTACAAATCGTGCGAGCGCAAAAACCGTTACGACACGCGCGCCGAGGCCGAGGCAGTTATGGCCGACTGCGAAAGCCGCGGGCGGCGCGGTTTGGCCTGCTACAAATGCGAATACTGCGGCGGCTGGCACCTGACATCGCACCCTTGGAAATAGGCACCGCATCGGCACGGCACCGACGGAGCGCCAACCATCGCACGCAAGCTACGGGCGCGGCGGCACCAAGACATCGTAACGAACGACCTTGCCCGCAAGTTGATAGCTCGGCTTAACACCGGCAAGCAGTGGCCCCTTCACCGGCCGCTTGATAACCAACTTGCGCGGGTGCACCGCAAGCGCAGCCTCAACCAGCGTCTCCTCATCGGCGCACGGCTGCTCCAGATGGTGCAAGAGTTGGAATTTCTTTTTAACCGCCGCGCTCTTGGTGCGTCCGGGAAACATGGGGTCCAGATACACCACGTCGGGAGCGGTGAGCTCGCCCCGCCCGATCAGCTCAGCTGTATGGTAAAGGCCGGCAATGCTGTCCTCGCCCGCATGTAAGCGCATGCGCGCCACGGCTGTCGCAAGCGCCGGATCATCTGCCGCGCGATCCAAAGCATCCTTGAGGAGCGCCGCGATCACGCAATCCTGCTCATACAGATCGACGGTAAAGCCCGCGGCCGCCAGCAGCAGCGAATCCTCGCCAAAGCCTGCCGTGGCATCAATCGCCCATGGGCTCTCGATGCCTTTTGCGCGCGCAGCCTTTACCAGCAGTTCTTGCTGCAGACGGCCCTGCTTGAGCCGTGGAAGCATGCGGCCAAAATCGGCACGCAGCTCCATCGTGCCGTCGGTGAGCGTGAGGCCCTCGGACTTCCCGATCAGCTCAAGCCCCGCGGACCGAGCAACAGAAAAGGGATCGACGACGCCCATGGGTACTCCTTAGCAAGCAAAACGAATACGTGAGCGCCGTTTGTGTCGGCACCCAACCGTCCGCTATTGTCCCACATGCGACATGGCCCACAGCATCGCAATACAAAGCACCGCCATCAATCCCGTGCACACAGTAGCGATCACGGAATCACTCATGCGCCTTCCCAACGACCGCGCCTCACGTACCTGCTCTGCTCCGTACATCATGGTTCCTCCTTCGGTCTAGCTCTTACCATGGCCCCATCATCGCAGCGCCGCGCATACGCTGCCATCGATTTGACTTACGCCCAGCTTTCCTTTTTGAAAGGTTGGGTTTGGCTGCGCGGGCTCAATGCGCTTTCAAACGCATGCATCGCCGCGTTGAACTACAATGTGCTTCACCATATGTGCAGTACATTGGGTACGCCAAGTTGGCGTACTCGTATCGAAAGGACCAGCCATGAGCTTCACTCGCAAGACTCTCAAAATCCTTGCTCTCATCTACTTTGTTTTGGGCATCGCCAGCCTCGTCACCGCCGGCGTCGGTATCGCCACGGGCGGTCTCGATTCCACGTACGGTTCGTACGCCACGCTCGCAGCGGTCGTGCTTATCGCCAAGGGTCTCGTCGACCTTGCCGCAGGCGTCGCCGGTATCAAGGGCGCCAACAAGCCTTCGCAGGTGGACGGCGCGTTTAAGCTCGGTATTGTTGCCGCGGTCGCCACGCTTGCCCAAGCGGTGCTCACGCTTCCCGCGTTTGGCGGCGACGCCATCAACTTTGGCGCCTTTGTCATCGTGGTGTACGACCTGTTCTTTGTTCAGCAGGCACACGCCGTTAAGGCCGAGAACAAGGACCGCCTATAAGCGCTCGCTTCTCATAACCTCTGCAGCCAAGCAACTAAAAAGGGCCGATCGCGCATCTCCGCGGTCGGCCCTTTACGTTTGCCCAGATAAAACCTACCAAAATAAACCTGTCCCTATTTGGCAGGTTGTTAGCTGTGGCGGTACTCGGCGATGATGAAGTCGATGTCGGTTTGAATGGTGTCCAAATTTGCCAGGCGCTCTTTGTCGGCAGGGCGCGTGCGGTAGTAGTACGGCGTCATTTGGAATACCGCCTCGATGTCGGCCTGGGTCTGAAGCGTAATATTCGCAGACACCCGCTGCGTTCCGACCAACTCGAGCTCGCTGGTCTGCGGCAGCTTCTCGTCGTTAAGGTACGGCGTATCGTAGAGCACTTCCTTAAGCCCAAACAGATGACGTGCACCCGGCACCACGGTGTAGAGCGAACCCTCCGGCGCCAGCACGCGGGCAAACTCGCGCTCGTTAAAGGGAGCGAAGAGCTCGGTCACCATATCGAAGGCGCCATCGGCCACAGGGATGTCCTTCATGTTGGCCACGAAGTAGGTCGCATCGCCGCGCTTGGCCGCCAAGCGCACCATCTCTTTGCCCAGGTCGAAACCGTAAGCATCCACGCCCGGCACCGCGCCCATGGCGCTGGTGTAGTAGCCCTCGCCACAGCAAATATCGAGCAGCGTCATGGGGCCGTTCACAGACGCGGCGCGCCCAGACACCTGCTTGCGCGCCAACTCAACCATCGCATCGCGCAACGGTGCGTAGTATCCACGGTTCAGAAAGTCACGACGGCTGCGTGCCTGCGACTTGGGATCGCCCATGGAGTCGCCGCTCTTGGACGAGCGCAGCAGATATAGATAGCCCTCGCGCGCACGGTCAAACCGGTGTCCGCTCACGCATGCAGCACCGCGCTCATTGTCCACCAACGGCTCATGGCAAACGGGACACAACAACATGGCAACTCCTTAGCGCGAACAACACAACGCACACCATTGTCGCACGCCTTCCCCACCTAGTCATTGGGGACGTTCTTGAATGACTAGTCGTTTAAGAACGTCCCCGACGACTAGGCGATTAGGAGTATCATCGTCTGCGCAAATAAGCACGATATAGCATGTTAGAGATTGAGAGCGTATGGCTGATACCGTATCTAAGCACATTGACATGACCACCGGATCGCTGTGGCGCAATATCCCCCTGTTCGCCTTCCCCGTGGCCGCCACGAGCATCTTGGAGCAGCTGTCGAACCTCATCGCCACGGTCATCATCGGTAACTTCTCGGGCGACCAGGGAACCCTCGCCATGGCGGCGGTCGGCTCCAATGTTCCGCTTACCAGCCTTATGCTCAACCTGTTTATTGGCATGTCGCTTGGCTCCAACGTGGTCATCGCCAACGCTATCGGCCGAAACGATCAGAACATGGTCAAACGCGCCGTCCATACCTCGATTCTTATGGCACTTGTGGGCTTTGTCGTCATCGCGCTGGGCGAGATCTTTGCCGAGCCCATGCTCGCCGCCCTCAACGTTCCCGCCGAGACCATGCCGCTCGCCTCACTCTATCTACGCGTCTTTTTACTCAGCCTGCCCTCGATCTTGCTCTACAACTTTGAGGCCGCGATCTTCCGCTCCGTCGGCATCACCCGCATGCCGCTGCAGGCGCTTGCCGTGTCCACCGTCCTCAACATTGGCCTGGATCTCATCTTTGTCCCTGTGCTCCACTGGGGTGTCGCGGGCGTCGCCATCGCCACCGCCATCGCCTACACCGTCAGCGCCGCCACGCTCTTTATCCGCCTGCTCAAGACCGACTCCGTCGTCCGCGTCACCCCGCGCGACTTGGCTATCGATCCCGTCGCCCTCAAACGCATCGTCAAGATCGGCCTGCCCGCCGGCATCCAAAGCGCCGTCTTTGCCGTCGCCAACATCATCATCCAGTCTGCCATCAACAGTCTGGGCACCGAGGTCATGGCGGCATCGAGCGCCGCCATGAGCCTAGAGTACGTGTGCTATAACCTGCTCAACAGCTTTAGCCAGGCTTGCACCACCTTTGTGGGACAAAATCACGGCGCCCGCCAGATCGACCGCTGCACCAAGACGCTCAAGGTCTGCCTGGTCGAAGGCGGTATCGTCGCGCTTACCACGATTATCGTTATTGTCGGTCTGGGGCGCGAGATCCTATCGCTGTTCAACAGCGATCCCAACATCGTCTCGATCGGCTATATCCGCGTGTGCTCGATCTTCCCGGCGTACGCCTTTAGCATGTTCTACGAAAACATGTCAGGCTACCTGCGCGGCTTTGGCATCTCGCTCACGCCCGCCCTCATCACCATGATCTGCGTCTGCGGCATCCACTTCTATTGGGTGTTCTGCGTGTTCCCGCACTTCCGCACCTTTGCGAACATCATGATGGTCTACCCCATC
Organism: uncultured Collinsella sp.; assembly: GCA_902494715.1. Lineage (GTDB taxonomy): Bacteria > Actinomycetota > Coriobacteriia > Coriobacteriales > Coriobacteriaceae > Collinsella. The sequence continues at coordinate 90,907 of CABUUJ010000001.1, read as the reverse complement.
AGCCTGGGCACCACGGCGTTCTTTATGGTCGTGGCGGTACTACTCTGCCACCCGGCACGCACCTATCGCGCCACCCAAGCCAAAGCGACGGCCCGCTAAACACCGCACTCAACGCCACGTCAGTCATTAATTGACAATATGCGAGCTCATATAGTCGATAAAGCGCCTCGTGGCGATAGGCATGGTGTCCCAGCTGCGCCAGGCGGCCACCACGTCGCGCGAGGGGGCATGCACGATGGGCCGCACACGAATATCGGCTCGCATGCCCTCCACAGTACGACGGTAGAGCATGCTCACGCCTAGCCCCTCCTCCACCATTGCCATAATGGTGTAGTCGTCGGTCACCTCGCTCGTTACGTGCGGCGACAGCCCATGCGTCGCGAATGCATCGAGCACCAGGCTCTGTTCGCCCTCATCCAGCAGCACAAACGGCTCGGACGCCAGGTCGGCGAGTGTCACCTTTTCCTTTGCCGTCAGCGGATGCGCGGCCGGCAACAATGCTACCAACTCGTCGTGATAGACCACGCGCCTCTCGAGCCCAGCGGTAAACCCACGCGCCGTAAAGCAAAAGTCAACCACGCCATCGTGCACCCACTGGGCGTTGCGCGTGTAATCGCCCTGCTTGAGGGTAAAGCGTACGCCCGGGTGCAGCACACCAAAGTCGCGAATCACGCGCGGCAGCACGGTTCGACTCACGTTGGTAAACGTCGCGATGCGAATATCAGTCGACGAAAGCCCCAGCAGCTCCTGGCGCTTGCCCTCAAGCTCAGCCTCGGCAGTCACGATCTGGCGCAGGTACGGCAGATATTGTTTACCGTCGCGCGTAAGCGACACGCCCTGCTTGCCGCGCTCGATAATCGTAGTGCCCAGCTCGCGCTCGAGTGCCTTGACGGCCTGGCTCACCGCACTTTGCGTATAGCCCAGCTCATCGGCCGCGCCCTTAAGACTGCCGCAATCGACCACCATACATACAATCTGATATCGCGATGCCATCGCGCCTCCACATCGATGCAGCCGTAAAACGTTTTGCCAGCGCTTTTCGCACCAACTTTAGTATTTCTTAATCATACTGAAGATACATTCGCTTTACTACATCCACATCTGGGAGCAGAATCCTTTGTACGAAACCGTTCTGTAACAAAAGGAGTCCCATGGATCGCAAAAAAGCAATCGCGCTCTCATTTTCCGTTCCCGTCGCATGGGGCTTTTCGTACCCCCTCATGAAGATCGGCATGGACAGCATGAACGCCACGAGCATCGTCGCGCTACGCTGCATCATCGCCTTTGCGGCCTGCCTGCTGCTCTTTCACAAGCACGCGTTGCGCATCAACCGCGATCTTATGGTCCGTGCCGCCATCATCGGCGCCATTATGGCAACCGAGCTCACCTGCATGTGCCTGGGCTCCAGCCTCACTTCCGCCTCCACCGCCGGCTTTTTGCAGAGCCTGACGGTCGTGATCGTACCGTTTGCCAACGCCGCCCTGCTGCGTCGCGCCCCCGAGCGCAAAGTGCTCGTCGGCACCGCCATCGTCACCTGCGGCATGCTGCTGCTCTCGGGCGCCGACTTTACCAGCCTGAACCCGGGCGCGATCATCATGCTGCTCTCGGCCTTTATCTATGCCAGCCACATCATCGTGGCCAAGCGCTTTGTCGAAGAAGTCGATCCGCTGGCTCTGGGCGTTTGGCAGCTGGGCTTTGGCGGCTTGTTCTCGGGCATCGCCGCATTCACCTTTGGCGGCTTCACGCTTCCCAGTACGCCCAGCGAGATCGTGGTCGTCATTGCGCTCGCACTCATCTGCTCTGCTTACGGCTTTATCACCCAAACGCTCGTGCAGCCCCACGTGCCCGCCGAGACCACTGGCTTCGCCTTCTCGCTCGAGCCGGTCTGCTCCGCCGTCTTTTCGTTCTTCTTGGTTGGCGAGGTCCTGAGCCCCATCGCCTTCTTTGGCGCCGCCCTCATCCTCACCGGCGTCATGGTGGCAACCGTCGAGCTTCCGCGCCTCCGCGCACATGGACAGGCTCGCATGACAGGAGCGCCCGAGCACGTCTCGTAGACCCCGCTCTTCATACAGCCGCGGCATAAAGGCAACCGGCGCGCCTTTACAATAGATACCGACAGAGCATCTGACGTAAAGGAGCGCCATGGACGCCGCGACCCGCGACCGCAACATAGCAACTTGGTTGGGCGATGCACCGCAGCCGGTACGTAACACTACGAACCAGCTGCTCGAGCGCATCGCCCTTTTGCGTGCCGAGCAGACTATCTACCCGGCACAAGACGACATTCTCAATGCCCTCGCCTACACGCCGGCCAACCAGGTCAAGGTTGTCATCTTGGGTCAAGACCCCTATCACGGACCCAACCAGGCCATGGGGCTGTCGTTCTCGGTCCCCGCGACGCAAACCAAGTTGCCGCCGAGTCTGCGCAACATCTATAAGGAGCTCAAAGCCGATCTGGATTGCCCCATTCCCGCCACGGGAGACCTAACCCCATGGGCACTGCAGGGCGTCCTGCTCCTCAACACCACGCTCACTGTGCGCGAGCATGCCGCGAACTCGCACGCCAAACTGGGCTGGAGCACGCTCACCGACTACGTTATCGAACGCTGCTGTCAGCTGCCCCAACCGGTAGTCTTTTTGGCATGGGGCCGCTTTGCCCAGCAGATGGTCGAGGGCAAGCTCGCCGCGACCGGCGCGGGCAAGGCGACCGGCAAGTTCTGCCTGGCCTCCACGCACCCCTCGCCGCTTTCGGCCAACCGTGCCACGGTAGAACTCCCCGCCTTTATGGGGTCGCGTCCCTTCTCGGCAGCCAATCGGCTACTCGAACAGCACGGCTCGACCCCCGTCAACTGGACTTGCATCGGCTAAAAATCGATACATCAAAAACGCGCCCGACAGCTTTCCATCGGGCGCGTTTCCTATTCGGGCCAAATAAATTGCGTGCGGCCGGCCTCGCCGCCATCGATCAGCAGACTCTGCCCGGTCATAAACCGGTTGGTCACGCCCACAAAGTAGATCCACTCGGCGATCTCTTGGGCGGTGGCCCAGCGTTTAAGCGGCGTGAGCTCCATAATCTGGTTCCACAGGTGCTCGTCTTCCATCACGCAACGGTTGAGCGGCGTGATAACGCCGCCCGGGTCCACACTGTTGGCGATAGCCTGCGGTGCCAGACGGTTTGCAAGGTTCTTGGTGTAGGCGATAACGCCGCCCTTGCTGGCGGCATAGGCGGGAAACTCCGATCCCGTATGCCCGCTCGCCGACCCCACATTGACCACGGATCTAATCGCCGGCGCCGGCTTGGCGGCAAGCCCCTCCCCCACAAAGGCGTAGCGCTCGGTCACGTTGATGGTGCCATACAGGTTGGCGGCGATGTCGTCGGCCGAATCCTGCGTACCGGCAACGTTCACGATCACCTGGGGTTCAAGGTCGCCTGGAAACGAGCCCGGCTCGCGGACATCAACGATCAGATGGCGGTAGCGCTCGTGTTCGACCGCCGCCGGCAGCAGATCAAATCCCACGACCTCGTGGCCCTCGTCCAAAAAGCGCTGCACGCACGCGGCTCCGATACCGCCCGAAGCGCCCGTGATCAAAACCCGCATACTTGCTCCTTAGGCGGTTGCGTGGCGCTCGAGGTACTCGGAACCCACATTCTCGCGCTCCCAGCCGCGCACGACCTTGTAGCCCACGGGGCTCAGGAAGACCTCGCACAGCAGCTCGGCAACAGCGCCGGTCAGCGAGCACATGAGGACCTGCACCCAGGTCCAACCAAAGAACGTGTGGCTCACCACGATGGCAAAGACCAAGTTGTCGATAAACTGGCCAACACCCGTGGACACATAGGAACGGAAGGCAAAGCTCGCAAAGTTATTCTTCTTGAGCATACGACCGAGCGACTGGTTGAGCGTGGAGTTAACCACGGCAGAAACGAGCATTGCCAGCGAAGAGCCCAGCACCACGTACCAGGTGCCGCCGATGGTGGCGTTAAGGGCGGTGTTGACCTCGATCATGCCCGTGTCGTAGTAGGCGCCCCACATGCCGGGCGTGAGCGAACATGCCCAAAAGCACAGGCTCACGGCAAGGTTGACCGCCAGCGCGAGGATAGAGATTTTGATGGATGCCTTGGCACCAAAGCGCTTGCAGATCATGTCCTGGCACAAAAACGAGACCCAGCTCACCACAAAGCCACAGTCGAGCGCCAGATACGGCAGGCTGATGAGCTCTTTGTTGGCCAGCAGGTTCATCATGATGACGCTCACGAAAAACAGCGAAACCGTTGCCGCGGGAATGCTCCGCAACAGGACCTTGTAGTCCTCCATGACCTTCTTGATCATTATGTACTCCTTTGGTTTTAGGTTTAACGAGCAGGATATCGGACCCGAACTGCTCGGACGCCCCGGTCTTGAGACGACGGTGGGTATGATAGCCGCTCACACGGCATCAGGCAAGCAAACGGCGCGGCAGCCCCGCAGGGCCACCGCGCCGATGCGTTAAAACGCTACGTTGCCAAACTCCGACAGGATAAGGTCGGGATTGTGGTCGGTTGCCCAATCCACGTTCCACGGGCTCGTGAACAGCAGCAGCTTGCCGCCGCGCATGTCCTCAACACGCAGCGTGTCGCGCGTGAGCGAAAGGCCCGGGATATCGATGGTGTCGGGGTCGTTCTGGATCCAGCGGATGTCCGTATAGGGCAGCGGCTGGCGACGAACCTCAACACGGTACTCGGCCTTGAGACGGCGCTCGAGCACCTCAAACTGCAGCACGCCGACCACGCCCACGATGACGCTCTCCATGCCGGCGCCTAGCTCGCGGAAGATCTGGATGGCACCCTCTTGGGCAAGCTCCTCCATACCCTTGACGAACTGCTTGCGCTTGAGCGTGTCGACCTGCGTAATGCGAGCGAACATCTCGGGGGCAAACGTCGGGATCTGCGGATACTGCACGTGGCGCTTGCCGGAGCACACGGTGTCACCGATGCTAAAGATACCCGGATCGAACAGGCCCACGATATCGCCCGCGTACGCCTCGTCCACGATGGCGCGGTCATCGGCCATCATCGACGTGCCCGTAGCAAGCTTGAGTTTGCGGTTGCCCTGCACGTGGAAGGCATCCATGCCGCGCTCGAACTTACCAGAACAAATGCGCACAAAGGCGATGCGGTCGCGGTGGTTCTTGTCCATGTTGGCCTGGATCTTAAACACAAAGCCGCTAAAGTCGTCGCGGCAGGGATCGACCGGCTCGCTGGTGAGCGTATCGGTATAGGCGCGCGGCGTCGGGGCCAGACGCAGGAACTCCTTGAGGAAGGGCTCCACGCCAAAGTTGGTGAGCGCCGAGCCAAAGAACGCCGGGCTCAGCTTGCCGCAGGCCACGGCATCCAAGTCGAGCTCGTCGCCGGCGCCATCGAGCAGCTCGATGTCGTCCATCAGGTTCTTATGGTTCTCCTCGCCGACAAGCTCGTCCATGGAAGGATCGCCCAGCTCGGCCTCGACCTCGGCGACCTTCTTGGTGGCGTTGGCGTGACCGTCGCCCTCAAAGGCAATGACGCGACGGGTCTGACGATCGAACACGCCGCGGAAGTTGCGGCCGCTGCCGATCGGCCAGTTCATGGGATACGTATTGATACCCAGGACGTTCTCGATCTCTTCCATGAGCTCAAACGGATCGCGAGCCTCGTGGTCGAGCTTGTTCACAAAGGTGAAGATGGGAATATGACGCAGCGTGCAGACCTTAAAGAGCTTTTTGGTCTGGGCCTCGACGCCCTTGGCACCGTCGATGACCATGACAGCAGCGTCGGCGGCCATAAGGGTACGGTAGGTATCCTCCGAGAAGTCCTGGTGGCCGGGGGTATCGAGGATGTTGACGCAGGCGCCGTTATAGGTGAACTGCAGCACCGAGGAGGTAACGGAAATACCGCGCTCCTTCTCGATGTCCATCCAGTCCGAGACGGCATGCTTGGCCGAGCTCTTGCCCTTGACCGAGCCGGCGGTCTGAATGCTGCCGGTATAGAGCAGCAGCTTCTCGGTAAGCGTAGTCTTACCGGCGTCCGGGTGGCTGATGATCGCGAATGTGCGGCGCGACGAGATTTCATCCGACAGGCTTGCCATGCGGATCCTTTCTTGCATTGAGTGCATTACGTCGATGTAACCGCACTATTGTAGCCGCGAAATGCTGCAGCAGGGCACCTATCAGGACAAATTCATCAGTTGGGACCCAGGGTAGCAGTCGATGGCGGCACTCCGCAGCAGTTTGTCTCGATCTGTAACATCTAGCCACTCAAAACGGGTCCATCTGTTACAGATTGAGATATAAGGATAGACGGGTGGCCAATGTCTCGATCCATAACATCTAGCAGCCAAAAACTTCTCCAGTTGTTACAGATTGAGACAACCAAATGGGGTCCGCCAGCAAAATCTCAATCTGTAACAGGTAGCCGTCCAAACCGGTTCCAGATGTTACAGATTGAGATGAATGAACGAGCGGACAATCCCTATTTACCTCTTGCATAACTGTGCATAGTGTATATATACTGTGCTAACCGGTTATATACACGTGTAGCCCATCAGTTAAGGAGCCGCTGTGGACATCATCCTATCCAATTCGAGCGACAAGCCCATCTACGAGTAAATATCCTCACAGGTCAAAGCTCAGATCCTTTCGGGCGCACTCGCTGCGGGAGCCAAACTCCCCAGCATCCGTGCACTCGCGAGCGATCTTGGCGTGAGCGTCATCACCACCAAGCGGGCCTACGCCGACCTGGAGCAGCTCGGGTTTATCTGCACCGTGCAAGGCAAAGGCTGCTTTGTCGCCGAGGGCAACCAAGAACTCTTGCGCGAAAGTCAGCTCTGCCATATCGAAGAGCTGCTTGCGAAAGCGGCAAGCCAAGCCGAAACCCTGGGCGTCACGCGCGACAAGCTGCACGAGATGCTCGACCTGGTAGCCCCCGAAACCATGCAGTAGCCATCTGCAAGAAAGGCTATACCATGAAAAACTTGCTAGAACTTAAAGGTGCATCGCGCCGTGTGAGCGACCGTTTTTCGCTGCGTGATGTCACGCTCGCTGTGGAGCCCGGCCAGATTGTCGGCTTTGTGGGTGCCAACGGTGCCGGCAAAACCACGACGATTCGAGCCGCGCTTGGGCTTATCAAACTCGATGCCGGCGAGGTGCACCTGTTTGGGCAGCGCTGTGGCGCCGACGCGCCCGATGAAGCGCAGCGCCATCTGCGCTCCCACGTCGGTCTTGTCCTGGACACATGCCCCTTCCCCTCCACGCTCAAGGTGGGCCAGATCGAGGCGCTCATAGAACCGGCATACCCCATGTGGCATCGCGAAACGTTCGCCGGATTCATCGACCGATTTGGCCTCGATCCCAAGACAAAGGTCAAGGACCTCTCCCGCGGCATGGGCATGAAACTGCAGCTTGCCTGTGCACTCAGCCACAATGCCAAGCTGCTCGTTTTGGACGAAGCCACCGCGGGCCTCGATCCCATGGCACGCGAGGAACTGCTTGATGAGCTGCTTGCCTTTGTCGCCGACGGCCAGCACAGCGTGTTACTCTCGAGCCACATTACGTCCGACCTCGATCGCACCGCTGATCGCGTCATCTGCATCGATAATGGCTCGATTATTTTTGACCTGCCGCGCGAGGACATTACCGACCGCGCCGGCATCGCCCACTGCACCCAAGCACGGGCCGCCGAGCTTATGGCTTGCGTCGAAGGCGCCCGTGCCGTCCACCACGCCTATAGCGTGGACGTGCTCGTGCCCAACCGTTGCGAAACGCTCGAGGCCTTCCCCGAGATTCCCTGCGATCGGGCAACCATTGATGACTATCTTCACTTCACGCTGAAAGGGGCTTCGAAATGAAACGCGCCTTTATGTCCGAGCTCGCCATCGCTCGCTCGCTTATCCCGAGCATTGCGGGCGTCGGCTTGTTCATCTTCGTTGTGCTGACGCTCGCCAACGCGTCGGATGGCGATTCCGGTATGAGCGCCGGCGCCTGCGCCGTCAGCGCCATGTCGCCCATCACAGTCATGAACTCACTGGCCGGTTTCGACAATCAAAACGGTTGGGAGCGCTACCGGGCAACGCTGCCCTTCTCGCGCAAAGACATCATCTGCGCACGCTACCTGTGCATCGTTGCCTTCTCGGCAATGATGGCCTGTGCCGCCGTGCTTTTGAACATTGTCGCCCTTCCGTTCTTGGACCACACGGGTATCTCGTCGACGGGACAGACCGTCTTTGAGATCGCAATCGCCTCCGCCGCATCGATGCTCATCTCCCTCATGATGGTGTTTTTGGCGCAGCCACTGTTCTTTCGATTTGGACACATGGAGGCGCTGCGCCTATCCGTTGGCCTGTTTGCCATGCTCGGATGCCTTGCCATGGCCACGCTGAGCTCCTCCAACCCCATCAGCAACTGGCTCATGTCGATTGCCGGAGCGAATCCCGATCCCGCCGTCCTTGGCTGTCTGTGTGCAGGAATTGCAGTACTGGCGCTCGCACTATGTGCAATCAGCTGCGCTGTCAGCACCAAGGTTTATCGAGTACGCGATCTGTAATCGACAGCTAAAAAAGCTTAGGTGGTACCCCGCTTATTTTTTCAATGAAACAAGGCAGCATAGCGTCACCACCGCCCCTCACAGCAGGCCGTCTAGTTCTTGGCAACCAAAAAGACACCGTCAGCATATCGAAGGTGAATACTTTTCCGAGAAGTGAACGAGTAAAAACAGTGCCCTGTAGCATCGACATTTTTAAGGACTCAATTCCTGCGGTTTTTGTCTAAGAATCCTGCAGTTTTGTTCGAAAAAAGTATGCATGTTCCAGGGGTCCAGATTTACTCGTTCACTTCGCGGAAAACCATTCACCTTCGATTCGAGCCTTAACCAAATGCCCTCTCGAACTATGGCCCCTGTCTCACCACAGCGATATCAAAGCTTCATGGCGGGACGGTATCATCGGACGAGCGCCGTAAATCTGGCGCGGTTGTTCTTTGGGGAGGCATTTCACCCGTGTCGTGGGTCGCAGCAGCATTTGTGTCGGCTTTCTTTGCCGGCATCACATCTGTCCTGGCCAAATGCGGCATCAAGCAGACCGACTCCGATGTCGCGACGGCCATTCGCACCTGCGTGGTGCTCGTTTTCGCTTGGGCAATGGCGGGCATTTCTGGATCCATTGGAACCATCGGCAGCATCGAACCCAGATCTTGGCTCTTTCTCGTCCTCTCGGGACTCGCTACCGGTGCTTCGTGGATCTGTTACTTTAAGGCGTTGGGCATCGGAGACGTCAATAAGGTCGTACCGGTCGACAAGATGAGCACCGTACTCGCCGCACTGATCGCCATCGTGCTTTTTGGCGAGACGAGCAACCTTGCGGTTAAGCTCGTGGGAACCGCTGTCATCACCCTCGGCACGTTTTTAATGATCGAGAAGAAGCAGTCTGCCGGACCCGAGCAGCAGCAAAACCGGACCTGGCTCGCTTACGCCCTCGGCGCCGCCGTGTTCGCGGCGCTCACGTCCATCCTTGCCAAGGTTGGCATCGAAGGCGTCGAGTCAAACCTGGCCACGGCAATCCGCACCTGCGTGGTACTGGTTATGGCATGGGCGATCGTGGCAGCCAAGGGAAAACTGGATCAGATCGCGCACGCTGACTGGCGCGAACTCACATTTCTCGCAACATCGGGCATCGCGACCGGAGCATCGTGGCTGCTCTATTACTACGCCATCGCCACAGGCCAGGTGAGCGTCGTGGTGCAGTTCGACAAACTATCGATTGTCGTATCAGTACTATTTGCGCGCCTGACATTCAACGAAAAACTCTCACGACGCAACGCCATCGGTCTCGCCCTCATCGTACTGGGCACCGCCGCGCTCGCGATTTGGAAATAGCGCGGCCAGCAGCCGCTACATCCTCACACCTGGCTTGGGATGCCTGTACTGACCGTGGGATGCCGTGCGCTTACCGTGCGAGATGGCAAATTTGGGACAACAGTGCAGGCAACGAAGGCAGGCTGCGCACTCCGGCTTTGTCCAGACGGGAAGGCCGTCGCGCATCTCAATCGCCGCCATGGGGCAGCGCTTGGCACACAGGCCGCAGCCGATGCAGCGATCGGCATCGACGGCAAACTTGCTCGTCTGTTGCATGCGCGGCAGCCCAATTGCGTGATACGCGCACGATGCAAACAGGGGCACGCGATGGCGCATCATGTCGCCCGTGCGCCGCCCCCGCACCGCTTCGATCACGGCATCAATCTGCGCCTCGGCAGCCCTGTTGATGCCCTCAACCTTTTGAGGGTCAGATAGGTCGAAAACAGGCGTCCAGGTATCGGGCATCTTGACGCTCATCGCCGCATGCAGCTCGAGCCCACGCTCGCGCAGCAGATCGCGGGCAAACTTGGCCGATTGGCCGGTCGTCGAACCATATGTCGAGACATAGAACGTATAGGGGCGCTCGCCGCCCTTTGTGCCGGCAGCAACCGATAGGTCGACAGTCTTCAAAAACTCGATCATTGGCGTCGGCAAGCCCCAGGCGTATACCGGGGCGACAAACCCCAGCCGACAGGGGCCTTCCATCACAGCAAGGTGAAGGATCTCGGCATCAAAGCGCTCAATCGACATAACTTTGTCGCTTGTCGCCGCTGCAATGCGACGCGCCACATGCTCGCTGTTCCCTGTCGCGCTAAAGTACAGGATCATCTCGTACCCCTGGAATTGGCTCGTGAAAAACCGCGCTACTTGCGCAGCGGCTTGGGCAGCGGAATGCCGGCGGCGATAACGGCGGCGATGATCATGCAGACGATACCCTTGAGCGGGAAGCACATGAGCAGAAGGCCCACGACCATGACCGGCTGACGCATGACCGCACCCATCGTCGATGCCGTGCAGACGGCGACGCAAAAGACCGGATCGGCGCCGGTGAGGATGGCAAGGCCATAGCCCAGGCTTACGCCCGAGAAGATAACCGGGAAGAAGTGACCGCCGCGCCAACCAAGGTTGATGAGGGTGGGCGTCAGCATGGCCTTAACAAGACCGGTCGCGATAAGCACGCCAGCGGGAATGGTCAGGTAGGTTTCCATGAGCACGTCGGCCTGGGTCTCGCCGGCAAACATGGTGTAGGGCAGGACCGTGCCGCAGATGGCGAGCGCCAGACCGGCCAGCATGGCCTTGACGACAGGACGCTCCCCTATTGCATGGGACAATGCCTCGCTTGCATGCTCGGAGACAAAGTACAGCCAACCGCAAACGGTGCCAACCAACGCCAGCGGAATGAGCCAGGTAAGCTCCAGGTTACCCACCTCGGCGGCCTCGAACCTGGGCATGCCCATGCCGCCGCCCATGAGCTGGCCGAGAAGCAGATAGGTGCCCAGGCCGCCGGCAATCGCAATGCCGTAGACCACGGTCTTCTGTGCCCTGGGCAGCTTGATGGTGATCTCGCCGGACGTGGACTCATCGTCGGCGTCTTCGCCCCGGCCGTCAGCACTTCCGGCAAGCGGTGCCACAAAGCCAAAGACGGGCGCGGTAAAGAGCGCCGTCAACGCGGCCTGGGTACCCAGCAGCGTAAGCTCCCTAAATTCGGCGCCAAAGCGACGCATGCGGTCGCCGACCCAGCTGCACAGACCCGCGATAACGCCGGTCAGGCCGGCCTCCGGTCCAATGCTTCCGCCAAACAGCAGCGGCAGCAATGCCGCGAGCGAAAGCTTGCCCAGGTTGTCGTACGGGTAGCGCCCGTCTTGCTTAACCTTAGCCATCACCTGGTTGAGGTCATCGGTCTTGGTGCCTGTCATCTTCTCGTACAGACCAATTAACAGACCGCCCAGCAAGCAGACAAAAAACGGATACGGCAAAAAGCCAAACGGGCCGCTGGCAAGCTCGGGCGAAGCGACGCCCAGCGCGTGCGGAATCTCGGTCCATAGATAGTCGATACCGTGCTCCATCGCAAAAAAGAACAGCCAGACCGCGGCACCTGCGAACGCACCGGTCACGGCAACGCTAACTAAAAACAGCGCGCGGTTTGTGGGTTTGGCAAGGTTATCCATCGGGTCCTCCCGCGGTCAAAGTCGACATAGTTATGTTTTATTGTAGAGCGAGCGTTGCCCGAACGAGCCAACCGTCTGCGCCGCAAACGGCACCATTGGGAGCCATGGCAGGACAGGCTCAAGACTTATCCGTTGATAATCGAGGCAATCTCGCGCAAATCGTCGGCAAAGTAAATGCCTTGCTGGCGCTGCGGGCTCGATAAACCTTTATCGATCATGTGCCCAAGCAGCGCCTTGAGGTCGTTGTAGTAACCGTCCAGGTTATACAGGATGCACGGAGCACTCAGGTGCCCCAACGACACCGCGGACATGACCTCAGCAATCTCCTCGAGCGTGCCCGTCCCGCCGGGAAAGGCGATGAACGCATCGCCGAGCTCAATCATCTTGGCCTTGCGCTCCGCCATATCACTCGTCACGATGAGGTCGTCGATGCCATCGTGCTGAAACTCGGCCTCGATAAAAAAGCTCGGCTCCACACCCGTCACGTGTCCGCCAGCATCGAGCACGCTATCGGCGAGCGCACCCATCAGGCCCGATTTGGACCCGCCGTATACCAGCGCGTGTCCATTGGCGCCAATCCAGTTGCCCAGCTCCTGCACCGCGGGCAGAAACGCCGGGTCATTGCCAGTGTTGGCACCCAGGTACACGGTGATGTTCATATTTGTCTCCCTGTTGTGGCGCACGACGTTCGTCTTAGCGCTGACGTCGACGATACTCGCGCACGCGACGCGATAGGTCGGCGAGCTCATCGCGGTCGAGCTCTTCCAAATGCTCAAGATCATCCATAAAGCGCGCCATGGTGTCCTTTTGACGCATCTTGATGAGCGTATTGCAGTAGTTCACCGCCACACCCGTGAGCATGGCGATGTAGAAAATGCTGATAACGCTCAAGACGACGGTAATAGCGCGGGCAACCGGTGTTTCGGCCGGAATGTCGCCAAAGCCGATGGTCGAGACTGTCTCAAAGCTAAACCAAAGTCCATCGCCAAAGGTGAGGGTCGTGGGCTCGGACAGCCAGACAGCTGTCGAGCACAGCAAGTAAAAGATAAGAAACAGACCCGTGATGCGCGCAAAGCCAGCCTGTCGCAGCACGTCGGCAAGCGTCCTCAACTTGTTCATCGCGACCCCTTTTCCCAGACGCCCAATCACGTTCGCTCGGTATTGTCCCACAACCGACAGTTAGGGACGTTCCTTTTGTGCCGGCAGAAAGGGACTGTCCCCAACTGCCGGGCGGGAGCGTTTAGCGGTGCAGCTGCCGACTGGGCAGGCTGAGCTGGTATCCTTATGCGGTAATGTCTCGATTCGTTAGGATTGCATGTGAGAGCTTCCGCTGTCCTTCGTTCAGTTATATATCGCACCTTGGCCGTCGCGCTTGCCGTGCTTGCCGCACTGAGTTCCATCGCGCCTGTCCAGGCTTTTGCCGATGACTCTAGTCAGCCAGTCAAGACGGTCCGCGTCGGCTGGCTCGTCAACAACGAGGGCTTCCAGAACGGCACCCCCGGCGAGCGTCTCTCGGGATGGGGTTACGAGTACCTCCAGACCCTGTCGTACTACACGCCCGGCTGGCGGTACGAATACGTCTCCGGCACCTTCACCGAGCTTATGGACATGCTCGAGGCAGGCGAGATCGACCTCATGCCCAACATCTCCTACTCCGAGGAACGCGCCCAAAAGCTGCTCTTTTCCTCGAACCCCGAGGGCACCGAGCGCTACTACATCTACGCCAGGCCCGACCGTGACGACCTGGCCAAGGGTGACCCTCAAGCACTCCAGGGTCTCACCATCGGTTACAACTCCGGTGTTATGCAAACCATCGTCGGCCAGTAGTGGCTCGCCAACGAGGGAATCGCCTGCACATACAGGGAGTATGACGGAGGCTCCGTTCTCTTTGACGCGCTCGCAAACGGCGAGGTCGACGCCATCATCATGAACGACACCATTTCGTCGCCCGAGGCGTCGCCCATGTTCTACATTGGTTCGAGCGACTACTATTTTGCCGTCCCCAAAAGCCGCCCCGACCTGATGGACGACATCAATGCCGCCATGTCGGCAATCGCCCGCGTCAACCCACGCTATATCGACGAAGTCAAATCTAACTACTCGGCCCAAAACAGCGGTTCATCATCGCTCAACGGCCCCGAATGTTCCTGGCTCAAAGCAAACAACAACACCATCACGCTCGGCTACATTACGGGCAAACTCCCCTACTGCAACGAAGACGAAGACGGCAAAATGGAAGGCTCGCTCGCATCGCTTGCGACGACGCTACACGATAAATTTGGCATTACGGTCAAAACCGTCGCCTTTGATAGCTACAAGATGATGTCAAAGGCCCTGTCAGAGGGAAGCATAGACGTTGCGCTGCCGGCATACCGAGATTACTGGTTTGCCGAGCAATCAGGCGTTGTGCAGTCGGTATCGTTGGGGACCATGTCCCTCACCGCCATCCACACCGGCAGTAACCTGAAAAAAGACCTTCAGAACATCGCCTGTACCAAATCATCGTTTGTCAACAAAAATGCACTTGAAAGTCTATTCCCCACAGCGACCGTAACCGAATACCAATCCGACGATGAAGCGTTCGACGCCCTCAGGAAGGGAACGGCGCGCTGCATCGTCGCTCCCAGTTCACGCGTAAAAACCATCGGTGACCGTTATGATCTCGAGGACTGCGAGACGGTCGAGCTCCCTGACACCTGTGACCTCGCGTGCTTGATGTCGCGTGGCAAGCCCGAACTGCTGGGAATCATCAACAAGGGCATCATCAATGCCGGAGAATCGCTCTCCGCAAGTAATTACTCCTCCACGTCGTACACGGCCCAGGAATCAGACACGCTTCAATTCCTTTTTCGCAACCGCACCGCCATTGCAGCTACCCTCATCGGTATGTTGTCGGTCGGCATCGTCCTGCTCATCTGGGCGCTCGTGCGCGCTCGAACCGAGCGCAAAAAAGCCGATGCTGCCAACGCCGCTAAGACGGCATTCCTCACGCGCATGAGCCACGACATCCGCACGCCGCTCAACGGCATCCTGGGCCTTATCGAGATCGAGGAATTGAAGGAAGGCGATATGCAAGTCGCCCGCGAGAGCCGTGCCAAGGCGCGCGTTGCCGCTAATCACCTGCTCTCGCTGATCAACGACATCCTCGAGATGGGAAAAATCGAAGACCGCAAGGTAACACTGGAACATGCGTCTTTTAACCTCAAAGAGCTTTGTGACGATACGCTGGTGCTGTGCAAGCTCCGCGCGTCCAGTAACGGCATCACAATGCAGGACAATAGTCTGCCGTACGCCACGGGGCCATACGTAATCGGCAGTCCCACCCATATCCGACAGGTCATGATCAACCTGTTAGACAACAGCATTAAGTACAACAAGCACGGCGGCTCCGTCACCTTTAGTTCACAGACCAAGCCACTCGATAACGGGCGCGCGCTCTTTTGCTTTAGCGTTTCGGATACCGGCATTGGCATGGCTCCCGAGTTTTTAAAGCATATCTATGAGCCGTTTGCCCAAGAAGGTGACGATGCGCGCAGCAAGTTCCAAGGAACCGGTATGGGCATGCCAATCGTCAAGTCGCTTATTGAACTGATGGGCGGCACCATCGAAGTCACCAGCGAACTCCATGTGGGCACCACGTTCTACGTGGAAATTCCGATCGATATCGACAAGAACCCCCGGGCGCGGGCGAATACGGTCGAGAGGGCGCTCGACTGCTCGCTCGCCGACATGAACGTGCTGCTCGCCGAAGACAACGAATTGAATGCCGAGATTGCCCAGACGCTGCTAGAATCCGAGGGCGTCGTGGTCACCCGCGCCGTCAACGGCAACGAAGTCGTCGATCTGTACCTGTCTCATCCCGCCGGCAGCTTCGATGCGATCCTGATGGACATTATGATGCCGGACATGGACGGTTACGAGGCAACCCGCGCGATTCGCCTGAGCGAGAAGGTCGATGCAGCCGATATCCCCATCATCGCGCTCACCGCCAATGCCTTTGCCGAGGACGCCAAGGCGGCACACGACGCCGGCATGAACGCCCATCTGTCCAAACCGCTCGACTTTAACAAGCTCAAAAACATACTCGCCCGCATCAAGAAAAACGGATCCGTTTCGCTATAGTTTGTGCTCAACCACCACGCACGACCAGAAAGGAAGCCAACGATGTTTAGGCCCTTACGTCGAAAGAAACGCGCCATCACTGACGAGGAAGCGCGCGAACTGCTCGCTACCTGCAAGCGCGGCGTCTTTGCCGTCAACGGCGACGATGGCTACCCGTACGCCATTCCCGTCAACTACTTCTTTGACGCCGAGCACGACAAGATTTATTTCCATGGCGCCAAAGCCGGCCACAAGGTCGACGCACTCAAGCGCGATGACAAGGTCTGCTTTACCGTTTACGGCAACGAGTGGCACAAGGACGGTGACTGGGCTCCCTACGTTATGAGTACCGTGGTCTTTGGCCGCTGTCGCCTGGCGAACGACACTCCCGCGTTTATCGAAGACAAAGTCCGCCAGCTCGCCCTTAAGTACTACCCTTCCGCCGAGGAAGTCGAAGAGGAAATCGCCAAGGACATTAAGGGCGTCCAGCTCTACGAGATTACGATTGAGCATCTCTGCGGCAAGCAGATTCAGGAAAAGTAAGCCCCTAAGCAGGCCTCATCAATAACAATATGGCCTGGTTCCAACCCACCTTGGAACCAGGCCATATGCTTATAGAGCGTCGGCGGCTATGTGCGCAAGCGCCTCAATGAGCTCCTGCGAGCTCACGGGTTTACTCAGGTGCGCGTTCATGCCCGCCTCACGCGAAAGCCTGCGGTCGTCGGCAAAGGCGTTGGCGCTCACGGCGATAATCGGCGTGGTCGCGGCATCCTCGCGATCGAGTGCTCGAATCTGACGTGTGGCCTCAAGGCCATCGATGCCCGGCATCATGATGTCCATCAACACCACGTCGTACTCGTGCGGCACGCTCGCGGCAAATATCTCGACGGCAGACTCACCATCCCTAGCGTGTGTCACGACGGCACCGGTACGGCTGAGCGTAAACTGCGCGATCTCGGCATTCAGATCGTTATCCTCTACGAGCAAAACGCGCAAGCCCTGGAGTGCATCGCCGTCTCCCGCGTCCACGCGCACAGCCTGAGGAATCTCGGAGCGCTTGCATTTCTCGAACGGCAGGCGGATGGTAAACGTCGTCCCCTGCCCCAAGACGCTCGTAAAACTCATGGTTCCGCCCATAAGCTCGACCAACTGTTTTGCGATAGGCGCGCCCAGGCCAGTTCCCGATGAAGCGCCTTCCACCTGTTGTCCCTCACGGCAAAACGGCTCGTAGAGGCGCTGTTGGAACTCCTCGCTCATGCCAATACCGTTGTCGGCGATCGTGTATTCATAGACGGGGACGCCATCCGCTGGCTCCACCTCGCGGCACACCAGGCGAACATAGCCGCCCTGGCGGTTGTACTTGACGGCATTGCCGGCAATATTGAGCAACAAGCGCTTGAGGTGCGTCACACTCACCCGCGCATAGGGATGATTAAGCGTCTGCTGGTCGCAGATAATTGTCACCAGACGCTCCTCGGCCTGGCGCTCCAGAATATCGCGCACCTCGTGGTTGAGGGTCACCAAGTTTGTGGGAACAAGCTCCAGATCGACCTGCCCGCTCTCCAGGCGACTCATATCCAGGGCCTCGTTGGCAAGGTCGAGCAGCAGTCCCGATGCCATCCAGATCTTTGAGCGGCACTCGGTCTGCTTTTGAAGATCGTCCGCATTGGCATCGCCGACCTCAACCATACCGCGAATGCCGTTGATGGGCGTGCGCAGATCGTGGCTCATGCGACGCAAAAACTCCGTCTTTGCCGAGTTGGCAGACGAGGCCTCACGCGCTGCCTTTGCCAGTTTGTCGCCATAGTCGCGCTCCTGCTGCAGCAAGTCCGTCAAACGTCGACGATCAGCGCGGCGACGCACCATCACAACAACGGCTATAACACCGCTGTAGAGCACCAGCACGCCGGCAGCAACAGCCGCGACGACCTCAAAGTAGCGCCGCGCCGAGGCATAGGTGTACACGTAGAACCCGCGCGCTTTTCCAAATGTGCCCAAATACCACTCGCCGCTGGCGTTGACCAGTCGGACTTTGCCGGGCAGGCATCGATCCTTAATACCGTCGACAATAAAGACATCCGTTGCAGGCAGATCGAATACGCCCAATATGGTGGGTTCAACGGCATTGGTCGCAACGACCTTGCCATCGCTTTCGATCACGATATTGCCACTGTCGATGGTCTCATAACCACCGAGCAGGCTCTGCAGTTTGAGCGTATTGCTTGCAACTGCCTTCGCGCTCTGATGCCTGACCGCGATAACGATGCCCTCGTCATCCTGCCGGGTTACGCAGCCAATGTCTGCGACCGAATCATCCGAAAGCGTAATGCGGGCGGTATAGGACTTAAGCGGATGGGCTGCCACCTCCAGCACGGGTGCTTCCTTGAGATACGTAGCGAGCGACTCGTAGCCCACGCCATCCGTCGAGGACTCGGACACCAAATTGCCCGATGCGTCCGTCACGATCAGTGCACTCACGTTGAACTGGTCGGCATATTGCTCCAGCATGGCGTTATCCACCGAACCGTCGCGCTCCATATCGCGCGCTGTCTCTCCTGCGATCTCCATAACACGAATCAGGTTTTTGGTCGTATAGGCGCTATTGAATGCATCGTAGGAAAGGCTCTGCGTCGCCACGTAATCGACAACGTCGGCAAAGCGCTGCTCGGCCTGAGCTGTCGTGTAGCCGTAGCTCATCATGCCGGCAACAACCGAGAGCGCTATCCCCAGCAGGGCGACAAGGAGCCATGCCCCTGTCGAACGATTGCCCCACCCCTGAGCGGCGTGGTCGGGCGCATCGATCATGACAGGCCCTCCATATTCAAAAATGGCGAAGGGTCATCAAAGTACTTTGACACCAGACGTTCCATGGTGCCATCGACAAGCATTTCTTGGTAGGCATGAGTGAGCTTAACGTCGATGCCACGCGTATCGTTGATATCGAAAGCGGTGCCCAAACCAACCTCTAGCAGCGGCTCATCCAAAATGCGATACGTTACGCCATAGTCTTTTTCGTAGGTGAGCAGCGAGGACTCATGCGCGGCGATGGCGTCGACCAGACCCTCGACGAGCGCCGGGTTCAGATACGAACGGTCCGAAAAGCTGTAGAGCTCTTTGATCTGCAGAACGTTTTCATTTGTACGATTGAGCAAAATGTCCTCGGGCTTGGTGGTGGACTGGACCGCCACGACCTTATCCTCAAGATCGGCAAGCGTGTAGATATCGCTCTGGGGATCGACCGCGACTACCTGGCGGCTCGCAAGGTACGGGCCGGCCCAACGATACTCGTTTTCGCGACCCGTCATGCTAAAGCTGCCCATGACACAATCGAGTTCGCCGCTCCCCAGCAGCTCTTTCTTCTTTTCCCAATCGATCAGCCGGTATTTTGGCTTGTAGCCAATGCGAGCCAAAGCCTCGGTTAATATCTCGACATCCAGGCCAACGATATCGCCGTACTCGTCGGTATACACAAACGGTGGATAGAGGTCGCTGCCAACATTGAGCGTCTTGAGGTCGTCGTCTTTGACTTGCGAGGCGTCCAAACCTTCTAATACAGACGTCGAGGCTTCGTCATTACGCCCAGAACAGCCAGCTATCGCTACGACAAAGGCGCACGCTACCGCAAGCGCAACAAACAACGATATGGCAACCGAGCGACGGGGTCTTTTCATCGAGCTCCAGACGATCCTGTTTACAGACTGAAATGGTAGAAAATAATAGCAAACAAAACCACACGAGTGCCCAATGGTTACAGACGTTTTACCATGCGGGGCCTTCCAGCCGACTTGGCAGAAGGCCCCGCATGCAGTGCTCACTTACCGTGCATTAAAAACGTAGTGGTCCAGGCGGTCGCACGCCTCCCTTACGCGCGAAAGCGGCAGCGCCAGATTCACGCGAATGTGGCAGGGTCCGTGGAACGGGCGGCCGTCCTGATACCCCACGCCCACGCGCGCCCCCTCGTCGAGCAACCACTGAATATCGCGGCCATGCTCTCGGCACCACTCGGTGCAGTCCAGAAACACCATGTACGTGCCCTGCGGACGTGAATAGGACACACCCTCAAAATGCTCGTCCACGTAATCGCAGAAGTAGTCGATATTGCCGGCAAGCACCTGGTTGAGCTCGTCCACCCACTCGTAGCCTTGCGGCTGGTAGGCGCCGATAAGCGCATGCATGGAGAGGACGTTCATCTCGTTGTAGTGAGTCTTGTTGGACACGGCGCACACGCGGTCGCGCAGCGTCTCGTTGTAGATGATGTGGTAGCTGCCGACCAGACCCGCCAGGTTGAAGGTCTTGCTGGGTGCGTAAAGGGCAACCGTGCGCATGCGGGCGTCCTCGCTCACCGACTGCGTCGGGATGTGCTTGTGCCCCGGCAGGATGATATCGGACCAAATCTCGTCCGAGATCACCACGCAATCGTGCTGGCGATAAATATCCATGGCTCGCTCAATCTCGTCGCGCTCCCACACGCGACCGCAGGGATTGTGCGGCGAGCAGAACACCGCGGCATGAATGTGGTTTTGGGCGAGTTTGCACTCCATGTCCTCAAAGTCCATGCGCCACACGCCCTGGTCGTCGAGCTTAAGCGGGCTGTGGACAATACGATAGCCCGCGGCCTCGATGGACTTGGTAAAGCCGATGTAGGTGGGGCTGTGGACCAGCACCGCATCGCCTGGCTGAACATACGCACGCAGCGTCGACACGACACCGCCCAGCACGCCGTTTTCGTAACCGATATGTTCAGGGCGCAGGCCCTCGACGCCATTGCGGCGACTCTGCCATTCGATGATGCGGTCGAAGTACTCGGCGCGCGGGTTAAAGTAGCCAAACATGGGATGCTGGGCGCGCTGAATGATGTGCTCCTGGACCGTGGGCACCGTGGCAAAATTCATGTCGGCCACCCACATGGGAATGCGGTCGAAGCCCTCGTCGGGTGCGTTCGGAGCCATACCGGGGATCTCGCCCCAGGAGTCAACGGCGATGGAGTCCATGCCGTGGCGGTCGATAAGCGAGCTAAAGTCGTATTTCATGCTGAGCCCCCGTGCAAAGTGATTGTTTTGGTAGGCGTTATTGTCCACCAGCGTGGGCGGTTTTGGCGCGGAGTTTGGCGCTTAATTTGACGGGTGCGGACGAATGGCTGGTTAGTCTTGCGCGTCGTTGACGGCGACTACGGTTAGCTGGGTTTCGTCGACCGTAAACGATATGTCGAGCCCGGCGTAGGCCAGATGATAGACACGGTTTGGCTCGTGCTTGCTGCCCGCGCGGCGCGGATCTTGGCGTAGAACCTCGACCAAGCCAGAAATCTTTGCGGGCGGGACCATATCCTGCAGAGCTTGCGGAAACTCAACATCGAGCTCTTGCCACGGAGCCTCCTCAATCCAGCCGCCCGTTGCATCCGGGTGGCAGTCCGCAAACGGGATGTAGGGCTTGATATCGTAGATGGGCGTGCCGTCACGCAGGTCGGCCCCCAGCACATGGATGATGGGGCCATCGTCGGTGAACTCGACACGATCGAGCTTGACGCAGGTGAGACCGATGGGATTAGGGCGAAACGGGCTGCGCGTGGCAAAGACGCCCACACGCTCGGCTCCACCCAGGCGCGGCGGACGCACAGTTTTCGACCATTTTGCGTTGGTGCCAGACCTGTCCTGCGACTTGGCATCGGCAGCTATGTCCTTAGCCGTGCCGCCCGGCGTTCCGTTTTCGAAGCGCCACAGCAGCCACAGGTGAGAGAAGGAGTCCAGACCCTCAACCGCTGCATCGGAGGCAAATTCCGGCTCAAAAACGATGCGTCCCTGCAGATGAGGCGCCAAAAAGCTGTTGCGCGGAATGCCGAACTTCTGCGGCAGGTCGGTATGTATGTGTGCAATAGGTTCCATGCCGGTCATTGTACGGCATGGAGGCGTGGGGCATTGCGCGCAATTCTTCGCCGCGGACTCCTGTCGTGCAACCAACGGTTGCTTGGAAGGGCGCCTGCCGCCGCGTATGCTTAAGCCATCAACCAGCAGAAAGGAGCCGCTATGGCCTTTGCAGAAAAGCTCATTGCCATCCGTCGCGCCCATCACCTTACCCAAGAGCAGCTCGCCGCCAAGCTCTTCGTCACACGCCAAGCCGTCAGCCGTTGGGAGCGCGACGAGGTCACACCGGGCATCGACATGATGAAGCTCATTGCAGCCGTAACCGGAGAGCCGTTGTCCCACCTGCTCGAAATGCCCAAGCATTATTGCCAGAGCTGCGGCATGATACTCACGTCCGACGACTGCGGCACCGATGCCACGGGCGCCACGACCGACCATTACTGCAAGTGGTGCTACGACCACGGCAAGTACACCTACGACACCACCATGGAGGCAATGATCGAGGATTGTGCCCCGCGACTGGCACAAGACACCGGCATGTCGCTCGACGAAGCCGTCTCGCTCATGGGCGCCGTCCTGCCGCAACTGGAGCGCTGGCGCACCGTGCAGGAAAACGAGGAGCGCTACGGTGCCGAGGCGCGGGCGCGCTATGGCGATGAGGCTATCGATGCGGCAAACGAGGCGCTGCTGGACATGGATCCTCAGACATGGAACGACATGAAGGAACTTGAACGCGCTGTTCTGGGCCAGCTTTCGATTGCCATGGGCATTGGCGACCCAGAGAGCAACGAGGCCCACAAACTTGTCGCAATGCACCGTCGATGGATTGCCCTTAACTGGGGACACGAGCCCCAAGACGAAGCATACCTGGGCCTCGCCCACGGCTATCTTGCCGATCAGCGCTTTGTTGACTACTACGACAAGCCCTGCGGCACCGGAGCCACGGCGTTTCTGGTCCAGGCCATCGAGTCGTCGTTGACGCGCGCATAGACCGCGGCTGCTTTGGGTATTTCAATCGAAACCTCAACCGATTGGAGACCCATGGCTACTAATCATGAGCTCGCACTATTCGTTATGACCGGCTGCCCGTACTGCATAAAGGTCAAGCGTTTCCTTGCCGATAACGGCGTGACCATCCCCGAGCGCAATATCTCGACCGATACCGAAGCCGAGCAGACGCTCATCGCCGTCGGCGGAAAGCGCCAGGTTCCCTGCCTGTTCATCGACGGCAAGCCACTCTACGAATCGAGCGACATCATCGCATGGGTGCAGAAGAACCTGCTCTAGCACGCGCATTGCAACCGGCCCACCCCAACCCATACGGCCGAACATGTACGCCAGTATCCAAAGTCGACATTTTTCGACATCTTTGGATGCTGGCGTACAGCTTTTGGGTAGTCACGGACGCTCTTAGCCGGCTAATTGTTTGAGGCGACCTTTGGATTATGGCTGTTTGACGCCTCTGGAAAGGTTTCCGAGAGGGCTGTGGTCAAAAAAGGGCAAATATGAGTACTGCTACCTGTTTAGTAGCAGCGATTTTGATCACTTCAGGAACTATTCAACGTTCCACTCGTCCGCAGACGACGTTATTTCTCCTCATATGTTCAATAAAAGTAGCTCTTAATGGGAACAAATCTCATCTGGAGCTACAATTTATAGCAAAATAAATGCAACCATAATGGCAACAGTACTCATATTTGCCTTTTTTGACCACGACCCTCCAGAATAGTCGCTGAGAACGACACTAAATGACAAAATCCGACACTTGGACGTTCTTATATGAGTAGCCATTGAAGGACACCTAACGACTACTCCCATTCGCGACACACTGTGTCGCGAATTAAGCTGGCCCCATTACCGAAGACCAGTGAGAGCTCCTGCCCAGAATCTCGATAGCTTAATAAAGGGCTCCCCTCCGGAAGTTCAATGAGCATCCAAATTCCAAGCTGAAAAGCAAAGGAGTATCGAAGCCGTCAATGCTCATTTCCTATCGAACAGGCGGGTCAAAACAAGCTAATTAGCCCGATGAACTGCTTGTATTTTTGTCTACAAAATTGTATACAAAAAGAGAATCCGAGAACCGGCGCTCGACATTATGTCGATCGATAGGAGGCGCCATGGATGCTAAGCAGCTCGAAAAGATGATGGGGTTTGCTCCCGGAGAGTTGAAGAAAGCCGCGGAAGCCTACGAAAAAGATGAGTGGCCGAAAGGTCGCACCATCAAGTTGGGAAGGCCACCAATCTCCGATGAGCCGAGCGTCGTTATATCAGCACGTGTGGGCGAATCGATTCTTGAGGCGTTTGACGAAAAAGCCAAACGCCATGGGCAAACACGCACGGAGCGGCTCAGAGAGGTCATTATACTTGATGCACTGATTGCCTAGGCCCGCTCCCCCGTCGGACCCAAACATGTACACCAGCATCCATAGTCGACATTTTTCGACATCTTTGGATGCTGGTGTACAGCTTTTTGCTACATAGTCGTTGGGGACGTCCTTAAATGACCAGTCGTTAAAGAACGCTCCCGATGACTAGTTAGCCGTGGAAGCGAGCTATGGGTGCAAGCGGCTGTTCGCGAAAGACGCGCTCGACGGCAGCGCGGTATTCGTCGACCTTTTTGGTCTTGCGTACGATCTTGTGGACGGTAGCGGGATCAGCAAAAGCGCACTTGGCGTAGAACCACCACTCCTTCATGCGGAAGACCGCATTGCCGCCAATCTCTTCTGCATATGCCGCAAACAGCGTGTCGTGGAAGCGCTGCAGCTCAGCAGCCGTTGCAGCAGGGCCGCCCTTGACCATGCGAGCCAGAGCGGGGTTCGCGAGCAGGCCACGCCCCAACATCACATGGCGCGTGCCGGGATAGGCCTCCACCAGCGCGTCCATATCCTCAAGATCAAAAATGTCACCGTTATAGGCCACGGGGAACGGCGCACGCTCCAGCGTCTCGCCATAAAACTCTTTGCGCGGCGAACCCGTATAGCGGTCCTTTTGCACGCGCGGATGCACAATGAGCTCTGCCAACGGCATGCGGCAATACAGATCGAGCACGCGCTCGTATTCGTCGTCATTCTCCAGCCCCAGCCTGGTCTTTACCGACACCGGCAACGGCGACCGCTCGCACGCATCGCTTAAGAACGCCTCGAGCTCGTCGAGATTGCGCAAGAAACCCGAGCCCTTGCCCTTGGCGACAACCGTTCCCGAAGGGCAACCCAGGTTGAGATTGACCTCGCGGTAGCCCATGTCGGCGAGCACCTGTGCCGCCCACGCAAACTCGTCCGCGTTCTTGGACATCAGCTGAGGCACCACGTTGAGCCCCTGGTTATTGGCAGGATCGATCTCCTTAAACGCCTTGCCGCCAAAGCGGTTTCCCACCCGCGGCGGCGGCAAAAACGGCGTGTAATAGCAATCGAGCGCACCGAAGCACTCCGCATGCACGCGACGGAACACATGCCCGGTAATCCCCTCCATGGGGGCCAGCGAAAGGATCATCTACTCTTCTCTCATATCAACACAACAAAGGGGCCGTCCCTTTGTCACATGCATTATGCCTTGCGCTTCAGGCGATTCACAAGGAAGAGGTAGCTACTGAACGATGACCACCCTCCAGCCGCACCCCATACAACGAGGTCTAATTCTTTTCCCGAGAAGTGAACGAATGAAAACGGGCCCCCGAAGCATCGGCACTTTCGAGATGCAATTTCCTGCGGTTTTGCCAGCCAAATCCTGCGGGTTTGACGTCTAAAAATGTCGATGCTTCGGAGGTCCAAGTATGGCCGTTCACTTCTCGGAAAAGTATTAGACCTCGATTTACATGCCACTCAATGTGACAAAGTGGCTGCTCCTTTGTCACATTCGATGAAAAAGGGCACCGATGTTAGTCGATGCCCCAAAGCGGCTGCAGGTTAAGCCCTACAGCGTATGTCTAAGACGAATCGAACTATTCGTCCCAGGAGAGGTTCTTACCAGTCTTTTTTGCCAGCAGCAAGAACAGGCCGATAATAACGTTACATGCGATGCAGAAGATGAAGACGCCCTGGAAGGAGCCGACAAGCTCATAGACCTTCATCATAACGGGCATGCCAAAGGCGCCGACGATATAGCCCACGGAGCAGATCAGCGCGAAGATGCGACCGAAATCGCGGGAGCCAAAGACATCCATAACCAAAACGGTCAGGGCAGTGCCAGCGATGACGTACATTACGTCGTTCACGCCTGCTGCGAGGATGCTAAGCGTCGAGTTGCCGCTGCTCATCATGAGCATGACAAAGGAGAGGATGGAGACAGCGAGCCAGCCCAGAATGGCCTTCGTGCTGCCGAACCTATCGCAAGTGGTGCCGACGATCGGGTTGAGGAACAGATCGAAGAGCGATGCAGCGGATACCATGAAGCCGCCCACCATGGGGCTAAAACCAACCTCGGAAGCATACGTCGGGAAGAGCTGGTTCATGCAGCAAGTGAGCTGAACGAGACAGAGGAAGCCGATGCAGAAGAAGAAGGCAGGCGACTTAATGGCGCGCGCATAGCTAACGCCACGCGTGCTATCCTCGGTCGTCTCCTCGGTCTCGGTGACCGTCTCGCCCTCGACGTAGCCATAGGGCAGCATGCCCTTGTCCTGAGGCTTATAGCGGATAATCAGGACGGAAGCGGGGAGAATGAGCACGGCGGAGACGCCAGCGAGCACCAGATAGCCAGTCCTCCAGCCAGCGGCCTCGATGACAGAGGTGATGACGGGGCTCATGATGAGCATGTAAATCGAGTTCACTGCCCAAGCGAGACCGATTGCCAGGCCACCAGATTTTTTGAACCACTGGTCAATAACGTCGGACATGGCGACGCCGGTGGTGAAGGCGAAGCAAACGCCAATCAGGGCGCCAGCGGCGATGAACATCCAGACTTCGGTGTAGAAGGCCATGCCTGCGCCGGCGGCGAGCAGAATAAGCTCGACGACGGGGAGCCAAACCTTGCCAACAACCTTGGGGATGAGTTTTCCGACAAACGGAAGCGCCGCCGCAAGACCGATGAGCGTCGCGGTAAAGTAATACGAGAAGATTGAATAGTCAAACCCGAACTCCTCGCACACGGGCGCGACGAAGGAGCCGGCGATTACGCTATAGGATCCAGTCGTACCAGCAGACATGAGGCCAAGCGCGATTACGAGAACCCATGCGTAGACCTTGCTGCTCTTTAACTTTGCATTTTCCATTGATACAACTCCTAGAGACCCAGAAGAGCACACATAACGGCCTTGATGGTGTGCTGACGGTTCTCTGCCTCACGGAAGATGACCGAAGCGTTGGCCTCAAAGCACTCGTCGGCAATCTCGAAACCCTCGGTGATGATCTCGCGATGGAGGTCGTTCTTGCACTGGTCGAGGAGCATCTTGCCAACACGGTGATCTGCGTTGTGGACAGAGGGAAGCTCATGCATGCAGAAGATGTCGGGATTGTTGGTGCGCTTGCACAGCTCGCTGGTGACGCGATAGGGGTACAGGGACTCGGCATCGCCCAGCCAGGAGTTGTAGTCGTCGGGATCCAGAACCTCTTCGCCGCACTCGGGGTTGATGTAGCGCCACTCCTCGGTAACGATAACGTCAACGCCATCCAGGGCATCGAGGTCAGAGGTGATGGTAAAGGTCCTATTGGGAGCGTACTTGGCGTAGCAGGCCTCCACCTCTTCGATCATTTCCTTGCACATCTGATGACGGAGGTCGTCGGGGCCGATGGCGAGGAAGTCCATGTCGAGCATAGCGCACAGGCGGCCATACCACACCGGGGCGCCGGCGCAGTTGCCAACGAAAGCCATCTTCTTGCCGCGGCTCGTACGCAGACCGCACCATTGCTCTTCCATCGTAAGAGCGTCAGCGAGCATCTGAGTCGGGTGATCGCCGAGAGTAAGGGCATTGATGACCGGGATGTCAACCAGGTCGGCGACGTCATAGAGGAACTGCTCGTCCTTCTGTGCGCGGTAGACAATGAGATCATACATGCCGTTAAAGACGCGCATGGCATCCTTGACGGTCTCGCAGTCACCCATGTGGGAGTTGGTCAGATAAGTGAAGCCCATGCCCAAATCGTTGCAGGAGGTCTCGAATGCGCAACGAGTACGGGTCGAGCCCCACTCAAAGTTGGCGAGGACGTTTTTGCCGGGGAAGTAGCGCTGGTCGACACCAGACTTCTTCTGAGCCTTAAGGTTCCAGGCAAGATCGATGAGATAGCGGAAATCCTCGGAGGAGAGATCATGGATGTTGATGTAGTCGCGACCGCGGAGGCTGTTGTTCATGCCTATTTCCTTTCCATTTAGTGATAGATGAATGTCGAATGTGTCCCCGAGGGAGACACGGATATCCCTCGGGGAGCAGTAAGTGTGGCGCCTAAATCAGACAGTGCAGGCTCAAAGGCTCGCTAGCAGCTGGCTGCCACGTCCTTGGTCCAGCAGTGCACGCCGCCGCCGGACAGGTTAAGCGCGAGAGAGTCAATCATGATGACTTTGCGATCGGGGAAGCAGCTCTCAAGAACGGCTTTGGCCTGCTCGTCCTTCTCCTTCACAACTTCGTTCATGCCCTCGTGGTAATAACGCTGACCAAGAACGACGCCATTGCAGATGAGGAAGTTGCAGTAGCTCGCTGCTGCGTAGAAGTGGACGGGGCCCTCGGGCCAGGGAGTGCCATCCATAAACTTGCCGCCCATTTCGTCGATGAAGCCCTTATAGAGCTCGTAATCCTCATCGCCAGGGGCGATAACGACTTCAATCGGCTCGGCGGTGGGCATACGAACGATCTCGAAGGGCTTACCCTCCCAGTCCGTTTCGTTGCTCAGGATCTCGTAGGCCGCCTCAATGCGGCGACGAGACTCTGCGCCAGCCTTGCTCGAGGCTGCCTCTTCATCGGACACCTCGGCAAGAAGAATCTTGTTCGGAGTGATAAAGCGACACATCTCATCAATGTGAGCTGCAAAGCTCATGCCAAAGATGGGAGTTCCGTCTTCCTTCTCGTCGAGGATGCCCAGTCGATAGTCGTCGTCCTCGAGCATAGGCTGCGGAAGCCAGATAACCTTGTTGAGGTTGTAGATGCGTTTATACTCGGCCTCTACTTCCTCTTTCGTGAACTCGGGATTACGCTTGCGGCATTCCGTGTCCTCGATGGCGATTAGAGTGCCGTGACCGTCAAACTCGCGGTCGCCGCCCTCCGAAACCATTTCGGAATTGACAATATCGAAGCAACCGAGCGCAACCGCCATGTGAACGGCTGCCTTACGTGCGGACTGGCACTCCGGGGAGTTCTTGTCCCACACGCCGTAATAGGTCCAAGCGGGGTTGACCATATAAGAATGGCCTTTATCGTCGACCATGATGCTGGGGCCGTTGTCGCGGACATAGAAGTTGGAGTCTTCGAACTGCGTAATCTCAATGCGATCGAGATCAACCCCCTCCTCCTTCAGGCGCGAGCAAGCCTCCTCATAGGAGCCGGGGGTGCCGCAATTGAGGTTGACCGTAACGTCGCCATACTCGAGCAGAGCCTTAATCACGTCAACGCAGGGCTGGCGGTTATCGTAGCCCTCTGCACGGATGTAATCGGGAAGCCATGTCACATAGACGTTGGAGCGCTTCTCGAACTCGCCCGGCATACGATAATTCTCGTACATGGTTGGTCCTTCCGTCGGGTTTCCCGCGATGCTGTCCGGCCGCGACAATAGCGGGGTTTCACCTGCTATAGTACTACTATACCTACCGTTCGGTAGATAGTTTTGAATGTTTGCCGCTCGCCTACTGATACATACCGTTCACCGTATATAGTGGTCATGTTTGGACACGAATTGATGTTCCGTTGCCATCCTTAATAATGTTGGTAGTGCGGAAGTGATTTGCAATGGAGAAATGCAGCGTGAGCACAAGAAAAAAAATATTGGACGCAATGTACGATCTTGTGGCAGAAGTCGGTTATGACAAAGCGTCTATCGGAAAGATTTGCGACCTTGTCGGTATATCCAAGCCGTCGGTGTACTACTACTTTCCCTCTAAAGAGGAGATTTTCACTACGCTCTTGGACAGCATGTTTCCGACCATCGACTATCAGCGCGACTACTCGCTAATAGTCGATGGGGACGGGTTCAAGGCCGCGCTTATCGAGCTCGGCAATTCAGTTATAGGTGGCTATCGAAGCGATGAAAAGCGCCGGCGCGTGCTGGCCGAGGTTAGCGTTCAATCAAATCGAATTCCTGCAGTTCAGGAACGTCAAGCGACGGCGACCAAACGAACCATGGATGCGCTTAAAGACATCCTTCTTCATGGTGTAGAGATTGGCGCGTTTTCCGATAGCGCCGACGTGATGCTCTACGTACAAATTCTTTATACCGTTCTGGAGGGAGCGAGCAATACGGTCGCTCAAGGTGAGGATATTGATGAAAAAGCGGTTTGGGCGGGAATAGTCGAGCTTATGTTCAAATAGACCAGCCAAGCTGAAACGCATGTTGGCACCCACGGTGCCTGCGGGCAACCTTTAAAACGAAAACAGGGGTCGACTCCAGTCTGGCTTGGAGTCGACCCCTGTTGCGTGGCAATCTATGCCGATGCAATCGGCGCTTATTACTTTTCAGCAGCCTTACTGAGAAAGCCGGAAACGATAGCAAACGCAGCAATCATAAGGTTGCAGGCAATGCAGAAGATAAATACTCCCTGGAATGACCCTGCCATGCCGTAAACCTTCATCATGACCGGCATTCCAAAAGCACCGACGACATAGCCCGCTGAGCAAACAATCGAATAGATCCTTCCAAAATCGCGTGATCCAAAAAGCGAGAGGAGAAGCATCGGCATTGCGGTTCCAACGATGGCGAACATGACATCGTTTACACCAGCTGCAATGATGGAAACGGTCTCATTGCTTCCGCCAATGATAAGAAGCAGGAATGAAAGAATGCTGACACCTGTCCATGCGACCGTTGCTTTAATAGCGCCAAGCTTGTCGCATGTTTTGCCCACGAAGGGATTTAGTAAGATATCGGAGAGTGAAGCTGCCGAGACCATTAAGCTTCCTACGATAGGATTGAAACCGACCTCGCTTGCATAGGTTGGAAACAGCTGGTTCATGCAGCAGGTGAGCTGCGCCACGCAAAGCAAAAGGGCACAGAGAATAAAAGACGGCGTTTTCGCGGCATCGCGGAGTGCCATGCCCGAAAGGACATCTTCCTGCTCATCGGCGCTGCAGCTCTCATGGGTTTCGGAGGCGGTCTCTCCGTACGGAAGCATGTTGCGATCAGAGGGGTTAAGGCGAATGATAAATGCGCTTGCAGGCAAAATCATAGCTGCAGAAACGGCCGCAAGCACGATGTATCCCGTACGCCAGCCTTGCTGCTCGATGACCAGCGTAACGACAGGACTCAATAACAGCGTGCAGAGAGAATTAACGCCCCAAGCGAGGCCGATGGCAAGACCGGACGATTTGCTGAACCATTGGTCAATGACATCGGACATGCAGACGCCCGTTGTAAACGAAAAGCAGATGCCGATCACTGCGGCGGAGACGGTGAACATCCAGACCTCGGTGTAGAACGCCATTGCGGCGCCGGCAGCAATAAGGACGAGTTCAATGCAAATATGCCATGGTTTGCCGATTACTTTTGGAATGAAGCGACTCAAAAGCGGAAGCCCAAGCGCAAGGCCAAGAAGAATCGCGGTGAAATAGAAAGAAAAAGAAGTGTAATCAAAGCCCAGATCTTCACATACTGGAGCAACGAATGAGCCGGCAATAATGCTATATGTGCCAGTTGTTCCGGCGGACATTAAGCCGAGCGCAATAACGACGACCCAAGCAAATGCGCCGCTTTCACGGAGACAATCTTTTTTGGCTGGTGTGGTGAGAGTCATGGTTGCTCCATTTCTATCGGCAATACATCCTATATGCCTACCGATAGGTATATAAACCAGAGGACTCTTCGTCAAGCATTAAGCGGGGAGAGGGAGTTCTTAACCTGCCGAACGGTAATTAGACCCCGATTTCGCAAGGGTCTCAATGCGACAAAGGGACTGTCCCTTTGTCGCATTATTCGGAGCGCAAGGCTTCCACGGGGTCTTTTTTGGATGCGCTGCGGGCAGGCAGTAGACCGGCGACGACCGTTAGCAGCACCGAAATCGCAATGAGCACCAGCGCATCCTGCACGGGCAGACTCATTAGGTTGGGGACCTGTTTGACCGCAAGCGCCCAAGCATTGACCGGGAAGCTCACGGCCACCACGACGACAACAGCAAAGACGCCGGCGATGAGGCCCTCGATAAAGGTCTCGGCGTTAAACACGTTGGCCACGTTGCGCTTTGACGCGCCGATCGCGCGCAGGATGCCAATCTCCTTTTTGCGCTCCAGCACGCTGATATAGGTGATGATGCCGATCATGATGGAGCTCACCACCAGGCTGATACTCACGAATGCGATGAGCACCAAGCTGATGGTGTTCACAATGTCGGTCACCGAACCCATGATGATGCCCATGTAGTCGGTGTACGAAATTGCCCGATCATCGTGGCCAGCGGCTTTGACCTGCTTGTTGTACGCATCGATGTGATCGAGTACGCGCTCCTTGGCCTCAAAGTCGCGCGGGAAAATCTTGACTGAGATGGGGTCCGCCTCGTCCGCATAACCCAGTGTGGTCAGGTTGTTGTCATAGGTAAGCTGCGATGCCTTGGCATAACTCATCATGAGCGAACTCAGATCCTCGGCGTCCATGTTGAAATGGATGGCACGAGCAAAGGCGCTCGCATCCACACGCATAGCGCTCGCCAGGTTGGCAAAACTCGACGACATCTGCGTCGCCATCTGGTCCATAAGCCCTGCCGCGCCCGCCTTGAGCTGAGCTGACACCGTCGCCGCAATCTGATCGCTGATCGACTTCATCACCTGATCCATAGCCTGCTGCAAATACGGAGCCAGCTGCTTTTGCACATAGTCGGTCATCGCCTGCTGCAGGCGTTCGGCCAGGGCATCGCCGCCGAGCGCTTTGAGCTGGGCCAGGCATTGCTGGGCTGCGGCATCATTCTCAAGATACGTCGAGAATGCGGCAGAGAGCTTTGACGCGTCCTTAAGGTCTTCGGGTGACAGCGCCTTAAACTGATCAGACTGCAAAAAGCCCTCAAACAGTTGGTTGGCAAGTATTCCCACCTGCTGCATTTGCTCGGGCGTGAGCTCCAGACCGTCAAAGATGCCCGAGAAATCTGGAGCCGGTGCTTGTGCCATGATGTCGCTGAAGTCGATGTCCTTGCCAACGTCCGAGAGGTCAATGTCCAACCCGGATAAGTCGATACCAGAAAGGTCCATACCGCCGGCCGCACCCGAGAGTGCAGACGCATCAAACGAGAACGCGCTCTTGAGCGCCGCCTCGTCCACGCTGAACATACTGCTCAGATCCACGCCTTGTTTGGCCTCGCCTTGCAGCTCATCGAAAGACTTGCCCGTAAAGACATCCGTCTCGGGGTGGGCGAGCTGCTCCTGCACAATCTGCGAATCGGCGGCGCGCTCCATAAGCTGGCAAGTCAGCGCATGCGTATAGGCAATGCCTGGGGACAATGCACTCGCGTTGGCGGTCTCGTTGGGTCGCACCACGCCCACAATGTGCACGTCGATACCGTCGGCAACCTTGGCAGCCATAAAGTCGGTGTCGCCAGACATATCGGTCCACATGCCGGTCTCTTCGTTTTTGCGATAGGCATCGGCCGGCGACAGCACCTTAAACGTCGTGGACAGCGCATCGTCGTAGGTAAAGTCGGTACCGGTCTCGGGCGTTTCGATCTTACCGTCAGCCGTCATGGCGCTGTTAACCAGGTCGTTGAGCTCGTTGATATCCAGCGCGCCGATGCTGTAGAGCGTGTAGTCGCCCACCGTTCCACGGCTCGAAAGCACCATCACGGCTTCGTTGGCAGACGTGGGCCAATGACCGGCGACGACATCGTACTGGCTGTCGAGCAAGCTCTGGTCGTCAATCATCTCGTTAAAGACCGAGGTTCCCATGGATTCCATGCTCACCGTTGCCGCCGAGCTCGCGCCTCCGCTCATGGCCTCGGTCATAGCGTTGGGCACCAGCCGGACAGGCTTCTCATCGCCCTTACCCGCACGATAGACAACCGGCGTCACGCCATAACCGTACTGGATGGCATTGACTTCTTTATCGATGCCGTCGCCACCGGCATCGAGCCATGCCTTAAAGCTCGTCATGTCGTTGGACTTAACGCTCGCAAACATATCCTTTACGGCCGTGACCACAGGGATCTTATCAGTTCCCCGAGCCTTGCCGTCGGTGCCGTCGTCGGACGAGCCCTCGTTCTTGGACGCATCGTCATCCGTGGCCCCCTGTCCGCCCATCATGGACGACAGGTCGTAATCCTGCTTGGAAATGGTGAGCGGGTAGCTCGAGAGCGTATCCTCCTCGACCTTTTTGATGTAGCCGTTTACGCCATTGGACAGCGCCAGAATCGCCGCAATGCCGATAATGCCAATCGAACCCGCAAAGGCAGTCATGGCCGTACGGCCCTTCTTGGTCATGAGGTTTCGAGCAGAAAGACCCAGCGCCGTCACAAAGCTCATCGAGGTTTTGCGCGTAGGCTTAGCCTCGCGACGCGCGGCCTTGGCAACATCGAAGGGGTCGGAATCGTCGGTGATCTTGCCGTCCGCCAGGTTGACGATGCGCGTGGCGTACTGGTACGCCAGCTCGGGATTGTGCGTGACCATGACGACCAGACGGTCGCGCGCAACGTCCTTGAGCAGATCCATGACCTGTACGGATGTCGTTGAATCCAAAGCGCCGGTCGGCTCGTCGGCAAGGACGATCTCTGGGTCATTAATCAGGGCGCGGGCGATGGCCACACGCTGCATCTGCCCGCCCGAAAGCTGGCTCGGTCGCTTGTTAACGTGCTCGCCCAGGCCGACTTTCTCCAACGCCTCGCGCGCACGCTGGCGGCGCTCGGCATGCCCCACGCCCGTGAGCGTGAGCGCCAGCTCCACGTTTTCCAAAATGGTCTGATGCGGAATGAGGTTATAGCTCTGGAACACAAAGCCGATACGATTGTTGCGATAGGCATCCCAATCGCGATCGTGAAAGTCCTTGGTCGAAATGCCATCGATCAGCAGGTCGCCCGAGTCAAAGTGGTCGAGTCCGCCAATAACGTTGAGCATCGTAGTTTTACCCGAGCCCGAGGGGCCCAGAATGGCCACGAACTCGTTATCGCGAAAAGCCAGGCTCACGCTGTCGAGCGCCACCTGCGTAAACGACTGCGTGACGTACCTTTTGCAAATTCCTTTGAGCTCCAGCATGGACGGCAACCTCTCCTGCGCGGGCGCACTTGCCCGCTCTCCTCCGCCGTTCGTATTCGACGCGCTTGTCCTACTCTATCCCCATTTTTTGCCGGCGCCAGTGAGGAATGTAAGGAACCGCGCCAAAAAACGAACGGGACGGTGCCCAAAAAAGAGGTCCCGAGCGGGACCTCTATATGGTGGAGCTTATCTTGAAAGGGAGCGGACTACTTCGCACAGCGGCGCACGATCCTCGCCATCCCTTACGCGTTTTTTACTGCTCGCTATTCGCAATCGCCTGGTCGATAAGTTTGTCGAGTGCTGCGCGCTGCTCGGCGGAGCTGATGGCGCCCACGATGGGCTCCCCTACGATGTTGCCGTTCTGGTCGATAACGTAGGTTGTCGGGAACGAGAACAAATTTGACGTAAACTTACCGGCCTCGCTATCCGACTTGAACCAGATGTTCTTATATGTCACACCCTTCTTGCTCAGCACGTCCTTGGCATCTGCAATCTCGCCCTTGTTGCCATCGAGCGTAAAGGAATTGACGCCCACGACCTGGCCGCCCTTCTTGGCAAGCTCCTTATTCAGGTCCTCGAGGTCGCCCAA
The DNA here is from genome assembly GCA_902494715.1 of uncultured Collinsella sp. Classification (GTDB taxonomy): domain Bacteria; phylum Actinomycetota; class Coriobacteriia; order Coriobacteriales; family Coriobacteriaceae; genus Collinsella. The sequence goes on along the minus strand of CABUUJ010000001.1, from coordinate 55,041 downwards.
CTCGCCCACGCACGGCTTGCAAGTGGTGAACCAGAAGTTCATGACGGTGACCTTGTTCTTAGAGAACAGCTCGTCGCTGTTCACGTCGTTGCCATCCAGGTCCTTGCCCGTAAAGCTGGGGAACTTCGTCGCCTCGCTCGAAGCATTGGCACCAGCCGTCATGCCAGCGGCCGAAGCGTCGACGCTCTCACCCGCGCTCGGCGTGCTTCCACAGCCGGGGAACTCCTTCTCCAAGCTCTCGAGCTTGTCCTCGATCTCCTTGATCTGCTGCGCACCGGCCTTGAGCGTCTTAAGCTCATCCGCCGTGAACTCATCCTTGGCACCGTCGATGGTCTTGAGCAGGAAATCGCCGTAATTGCTGCCGTCCTCAATCATTGCCGAGTCTTTATTTGCCGCATTGAATACCTTTTCCCACAGCGCGTTATCACTCGAAAAGATCTCGTTCTCCTTCTGCATGAGCTTCGCATACAGCTCGGCGGCCTCGTCGGCATTGGCCGGCTTCTGCGCAGTGAGTTCTGCGATCTTAGGATCGGAGCTCGCAGATTCGCTCACATTGCCACCGGGCGCCGAACATGCCACAAGGCACAAGGCCAATACCGGCACCATAAACAGGGCCGCAATCTTAGAAAGCTTCATAGTCATTCCTCCGTTTTGTCGAAGCTTGTTTACTTTTTATCGGCGGTCAAGGGAAGCTTTTCCGCCGACACATCCAGGCCATAGCGATAGCTGATGGCATCGACGGGACAGGCCCCGATGCACTTTCCGCACCGGATACATTCGGCATGATTGGGCGCACGGACCACATCAACGTCCATCCGACAAACCCTTGAACACTTGCCGCACGAGACGCATTTGCACGCGTCAACCTGAATCCCCAACAAGGACACCTTATTCATGAGCGCATAGAATGCGCCGAGTGGACAAATCCATTTGCAGAAGGGGCGGTAGAACAAAACGCTCAGCACTACCACGGCAATGAGAACGGCAAGTTTCCAAGTAAAGAGATGTCCCAACGCAGATCGAATGCCGGCGTTGGCAATTGCCAGCGGAATGGCGCCCTCGAGCACACCTTGCGGACAGATGTACTTGCAAAAGAATGGGTCGCCCATGCCCACGTCGTTAACCACCAAGACGGGCAGCAGCACCACGGCAAACAGCAGCACGACGTACTTGATGTACGTGAGCGGCTTGAGCTTTTTCGTGGAGAACTTTTTGCCGGGAATCTTATGAAGCAGCTCCTGCAGCCAGCCAAACGGGCATAGAAAGCCGCATACAAAGCGTCCCAGCAGCACGCCGAGCAAAATGAGCGTACCGGTGACGTAGTAAGAAAAGTTGAACTTGGATGAACCCACCACCGACTGGAACGACCCGATGGGGCACGCACCCGATGCCGCGGGGCACGAATAGCAATTAAGTCCAGGTACGCAGACTGTTTTTCCCGCGCCCTGATAGATGCCGCCTTTGGCAAAGTTTGGCAGGTGAATATTGGTGACCAGCGTCGCCGCCGCCTGAATGAATCCGCGAAATCGGGCCAAAACATGCGACGCAGTGTTTTCTCTTTTATCCAATTCCGATACACTCCAAGCACAGCCTAATCGCTTTGGCCAGCACGGCATCCGCCTCGCCACGCATAACGCCAAAGCACACCATGGCAATTCCGACGATCAACAAAGCGACCTGTACCACGGGTTTTACCGCTTTGAACAACCTGACCACTCCTTTCGTTACGCGACCATTGGACCATATCGACTATAAAATCCGTGTTAAGCGCGATTTGGAATGTGCAAGGAGACTGTTATGCGTATTTTGATCGTCGAAGACGAGCGAGCACTGTGCGATGCAATCGCGCGCAGTTTGCGAAACTTGGCGTACAGCGTCGACTGCTGTCACGATGGACAGGAGGCGCTCGACCTGCTGGGCGTCGAAGTCTTTGACCTCGTGGTACTCGACCTCAACCTTCCCCGTATCGATGGCATGACCGTGCTCAAGGAACTTAGGAAAACCGACTGCGAGACCAAGGTGCTGATTCTGTCCGCGCGTGGCGAAGTATCCGATAAGGTTGACGGACTCGATGCCGGCGCCAACGATTACCTCACCAAGCCGTTTCATCTGGACGAACTTGCGGCACGGATCCGCAGCCTTACCCTCAGGCGCTTCGCACAAAGCGACATAGTATTAACCTGCGGAAAGCTCCGCTTTGACACCAAGGCGCGTATCGCCTCCGTGGACAGTGAGGCTCTATCTCTTACACGCAAGGAAACGGGAATCTTGGAATACCTGATGCTTAATCAGGGGCGACCGGTAAGCCAAGAGGAGCTTATCGAGCACGTTTGGGATAGCGGCGTGAACAGCTTTAGCAACGCAACCCGCGTTCATATCTCGTCACTCCGAAAAAAGTTGCGCAGCGCTTTGGGATACGACCCGATTCGCAATCGGATTGGAGAGGGCTACGTTATGGAGGACAGTGAATGAAAAGGCTTTCGCTGCAATGGCGCATAACGATTATGACGGCACTGCTCACGTGTGCGGCATGCGTGCTGACGAACTGTCTGGTCGGCTATACGGGCATGCGCTACATGGATGCCATCGGCAGTGACATCTCGGCCTTTAACGCAACCGGCGAAGATTCGCCCCAGGCGTTCGACCCAACGAAAGCGACCCTCGATGACGAGGTCACGATCGTCGTAAACGACGCACAGGAGTCTTTTGGCACGACAGCCTGGCGCATCACGGCTGGAGTCACACTCCTTGGCGGCGTGCTGGCATACTTTGTGAGCGGCCGTGCACTCAAACCGCTACGAGCTTTTGCAGCCCAGGTTGAGCGTGTGCAGCCTGACAACCTAAGCGAAATCAGACTCAGTGAAGATGTGCCCATCGAGTTACAACGATGCAGCGCCTCTTTCAACGACATGATCGCCCGTCTTGGCGAAGGGTTCTCTGCACAGCGTCAGTTTACCGGCAACGCCGCACACGAGCTGCGCACCCCGCTCGCCCTTATGCAAGCACAGATTGAACTATTCATCTCCGAGCACTCCGGCTTGCAACCCGAAACAGCCGAGCTGCTCGGCCTGCTACAAGAACAAACCGAGCGAATGTCGCGGATGACCAAGGTATTGCTCGAGATGAGTGAGCTCCGCAGCGTTCCTTGCGAGGACGGTGTTGAACTTGGTCCCTTGTCCGAAGAGGTCCTCACCGACCTTGCGCCACTTGCCGAGAATAAGGACGTAACCCTCGATTGCGCCGGAGACGCTTTGACAATCGGAAGTGATACGCTCCTCTATCGGCTGGTGTTTAATCTGGTCGAAAACGCCATCCGTTACAGCCGCTCCGGCTCGACTGTCAACGTCTCCATCAGCGACAGCGACAGCCATGTGCTCCTGCGAGTCAAAGATGAGGGCCCGGGAATACCCAAGCAGTACCGAGAGAGCATCTTCCAACCGTTCTTTCGCCTGGATAAATCCCGCAGCAGGGCATACGGCGGCGCAGGACTCGGACTAGCGCTCGTTTGGGAGATTGCAACGCTTCACGGTGGCACGGTAGAGGTTGAAATAAGTTCCGAGAACGGGACCACCATGCTCGTAAGCCTTCCAAAACGATCCGTAGCGTTAACCGAACAGTAAAACGAAAGGGGTCCCGAGCAACAGGAGTACAATTGCTGCTATTGTTGCCAGCTGTTGGGAGATGGAAGATGGACTGCGATGGCTACCCATGCGTTCCCATGCCGTTGATGTGCACTGCCTTTGTGCCGGGGCAGATTGACGATGCGGTTGCAGGCATTTCCGACCCCGATTCACGCACCATCGCCACGGCAGAAGCGCTGTACTTTCGCGGACAGGCCACTCTCGCCGCCGAGGCAGCACGCCCCTATCTTGACGCCACCGATCCCGCGCTGCGCTATTCCGCATGCTTTATCTGCGGATACGCCAGCCTGTCGCTCAACCGTATCGCCGACGCCCGCCGGTGCCTTGCTGGCATCCTCGATACGCCGGCCGACGAGGAATCGCCCGCCATCCACGCCACGCATATCCTGTTCGCCTCGGCCGCGAGCGTCCTGCTGCACTTGCCTTCCCCGCATTCCGCCGAAGAGTTTTATCCACTTGCAGCGCATCTGCCCGAAGGCCTGCGCCTGTTCGCCAGCTACGTGATGGCGCACGCCTTGTATCTGCACGGCGAATACGGCCGCAGTCTGGGCATGGCGGAAAACGCCCTGATCATGAAACAGGGGAGCTATCCGATCTCGGAACTGTTCCTTCACCTGGCAGCTTCCATGGCATGCATGAGCCTCAAGGACATCGACGCCGCAAAAACGCACTTCGGAACCGCTTGGAACATTGCGCGTCCCGACGGCCTTATCGAGCTCATTGGCGAGCATCACGGCCTTTTACAGGGGCTCATCGAGGCGTGCCTAAAAACGCAATACCCTGACGACTTCGCGCGCATCATCGAGATCACGTACCGATTCAGCTACGGCTGGCGGCGCATCCACAACCCCGATTCGGGCGAGGACGTGGCTGACGACCTGACGACCACAGAGTTCACCATGGCCATGCTCGCCTGCCGCGGATGGACCAACGCCGAAATCGCTCGTCATATGGGAGTATCGCCGGGCACTGTCAAAAACCGCCTATCCAGTGTGTATGCAAAGCTTGGCATCGGCACGCGCACCGAACTGGTCGCTCATATGCTGCGTTAGCGGCCAGACTGCCTAGCGCGGCACGTGCGCCCCGGAGCCCCGGCGCTTCGCTCGCTCAAATTGGACATTTTGGCCCTCGGACGGCACTACCGTGACAGGATGCCTTCTCGCAAAATTGGATTATTTCCACCGATACCTGCGGGATGGGAGCCAAAGATGCTTGATCGCCGTTCGTTACTTGTTGCCGGAGCGTCCTCGCTGGCGAGCATTATGTTGCCGCGCGTGCCGGGAAGCGCAAACGCCTTCATATTGCCGTTCGCCCCCGCCGAGGCATACGCCGACGAAGATGATCCCTTCAAGGTCTTGGTGCTCTCGCGCACCATGTTTGGTGTGGTCGTGGTCGACGTCGCCAACAAGAATACGCCCATCACGGGTGCCCAGGTCACGCTCATATCGCGCTATGCCGCAGGCAAGCAGCTCACCGCCACGACCGATGACGAAGGCACGGCCATCTTTGAGGTCGCCCCTCTTTCAGAAGGCTACGTGGACGAGGCAACGCTTCTCGACGCGTACGACTTTAACGGCGGCATCTCCATTAGCATGGCAGGCTACCGCGATGTCGAGATTCCCCTTGCGCGTATCCAGGGCGGCACCGCTATTACCGCACCCACACGTCCGCTCTCCGATGGCGAGCCGTACTTTCGACAGCTCACGTTCGACGAATGGGACATCCAGTACGCCGACGCCACGTTTATGGCAATGCCAGCGGACGAAGCAGCAAACGACCAGCCCGACACGCACGCTTTTACCGTGCAGGCTCATCTGCCGCAGGGCGGGCAGGCAACGTTGCATATCAATAAAGTGATGCCCGCTGCGGGCAGCTCAACCGAAACCGTCACACAGATCGGCCAGATCAAGGTCAGCGCATCGGGCGCGGATAATCTGGCGACGTTCACGCTTGAAGACACGTTCCTCGATGCAGCTTCGGGCCTTCTGGAGGAAGGGTGCAAGCTGCGCTTTATGCTCGACTACCAGGGCAAAACCTACACGCTCTCATCCCCTATGGCCGTTGTCACCGCGCCGGCCGCAAAGGCGGAATCGGGCTCGACCACCATCATTCCCACCACCATGGACCAAGAGATCACTCCGTTTGATTTCCCCGCGGCGTTTCCCGGTATCGGCGGCAATAAGTTCACGTGCTGGATGCCCACATTTCCCATTCTGTTCGATTTCTCGTTTGCTGGATACGTGCTGTTTGGCGGAGGGTACAAACCAGCTAGCTATATGAACGATTCGGGCAACCCTGATCCGGAATACTGGAAGAAATCGCCGCGCGAGTCGGGCGCCAAGCAGGCAAACCGCTACCTCGACGAGATGGAGGGGAAGTGGAATCAGTACAAGAGGATGAGTGCCGGTTCGGGCACCGATCCAAGAAACACCAAGCTCCTTCGTCACCATTGCACGCCGCTGTTCACGATGGATATCGCCACACAGCTGTACGGCTCGCTCGCCTACGATTGGGTGGGCAAAACCTGGGGTAACAACAACGACCCCGCATACGGCAATATTAAGGCCCTCTTCCAGGTAAGAACCGACCTCAATTGGACCGAGCAGTTTACCCTAGGACCGGTGCCGTTTTTCCTAAACGTCAACCCCTGGGTGCTGGCAAAACTGGCGCTCGCCGTGGGCGCCCACACGCACGGTAGCGGCGCGGCGTTTTTCAAAAACATATCGCTCGACTATTCAAACACCTCGGGCTCGTTCACCATCCAGATCGGGCTTGCCGTCACCTTTGGCGCCGGCGTTGCAGGCGTCGCTTCGTCTGCCGTGCGCGGCGCCGCATCCCTCACGCTGTTCATTGGGTACGAGAAGGCTGATGGACACCAGCTTCCGCGACTGCGCGTAGGTGCAGACGTCGATGTCGATGTGATACTCCAGTTCGTGATGTTCAAGTGGACCACCAAGGCTTGGTCGGGGTCGTGGCCCACACTCCTCGATTCGTGGAATATGTCGGTGAACAACGGCGACCAGTATGTACTCCAGCGCTCTGAGCTCGCATTGGGTGGAGATACGCCCTATACACTAGATGCCTGCTTCGGCTCAGCCGGCAACGCCGAGGCGGGCGGCGTTCCGCAATTTATCGCATCGGCCACCATTGTCACCAACGCCGAGCTGCTCGCGCGCGCCGAGGTTAAAGCCACTGCAAGGAATGTCGCGCCTACCGTACGCGATTGGGACCGGTCGGTCACGCGCATTGAGCTCGAGGCGGATGCAGAAAGCGACGACACGGGACAGATCGAGCATTTCGTCCACGCACTGATAGAGAACGACGAAAACGCCGCGCCGATGTATGAGTACACCCATATCAGGCAGGCGAAGGACGCCGTTGCGGACCCCAACGCCAATTCAGCCGGTGTATCGGAGGACGAGCGTGGCGGCATCAAGCCCTCGAGCGACAACGTGCTGTTTTCCGGCGTGCTCAGCGAAGCCCACATGAAGCTGGCGATAATCGCCGGCGTGGAGTGCTTGTTCCGTATCGCCTCGGTGCGCTACGGCGAGAACGGTCGCTCGCGCCTGGTGGTGCATACAAAAACGAACGGCACGTGGTCCGCTCCCACGCCCGTGGACTTCTCCCTTGGGTTTGGCGAGGGCGACGTGGAGCGCAACGGCATATTCGATTACGACTTCGACGTGGTGGAATATACAGACGGGAGGAGAAACCAGGACGCCTACGTGCTGCTGGTCTCGGGCGAGCGCCCCGACGGCGACAACACCCTTTTCGATGCGGCGAGCACATCCGGCATACTGTCCGTTGTGCGCCTGCGCATAAGCAACGGCGGAGTTCGCGTGATGTCGCACACGTCGTGGCGCAGCATCTCGCGCGGCCGCCTGCAAGAGGATGGCTACCATTGCCTGCAGTGCCCGCGTATCACGGTGGGCAAGACGCTGGTCGACGGGCGCCTGTCGGGTGCCTACCTCCACCGCCGCGGAACCACCGCAGAAAAGGCGCTCGGCAGCGAGGCTGAGGTTGCGCTGGAGTGCTTTACCCTATGGTCGGACGTTTCGGGCGACAGCCTGACGTTCCGCCAAGTTCTCCGCTTTCCGCAAGCACCGTCGAGTATCGAGCTGGGCGAGCCCGAGAATATCAACGGCAAAATGGTGGTGCCCGTTGCGTACGAGACCGCAGACGGTTGCGGCTGCGCATCGTACGCCGTGATCGGCCAGTCCATTGCGGGCTGGGGCGTTATGTCGCCAGATGCGGCAGTACCCCACGCGGTGCCGTGGCCGCAACACACGGGCTTTTTGGCTACCGTCAACGAGCAGCTGCAGCATATTACTTGGGCACGAGGCGCATCGGCATTTGCAACGCAGCCCGTGGGCGCCGCGGGCTGTGGCCCGGCATCGTTTAGCGTAAGCAACAACGGCAGGTGCGTGCTCTATGTAGAGAACACCGATGGCAAGGTGGGGCAAACCTACGACGAAGAAGGCAACCCAGTAGCAGTGATGGGCAAGCACTTCCGCATCTTCGCCAGCACCTTGGCAGGTGATCTGTTTACGGAGCCGTTCGTGATGTGCGAGCTGGACCATCCCGTCGATCAGATAACGACATTTTTGACGTCGGGGGGCATGCTCTCCGCGCTCGCCACGCACATTGTGAGCGCGGAGAAGAGCGAGGCAGAACTACACGGCATCGAAGTGCCCTTGGTGGCGTGTGCCACTCCGACGGGCGCGGTCGCCACCTCGGGCGCGGTGGTGCCCGGAGCAGCAGGCGAATCCTTCATGGTCACGGTGCGAAACGACGGCAACACCTTGCTGACCGCCGGCACGATCGATCTGTACCGAGAGGGCTCCAGCCAGCCGTTCTCCAGCGCATCCATCGGATTCGGAACAAACGCACGTATGGCTTCGATCTACGATCCGGAGCTTGCCGAGAACGCTTCGGCCAACGATATGGCACACGTGAAGTACGCGCTCGAGACGCTGGGCGCACGTTTTGCAACGCACCCGCTGGTAGCCGACAACGGCAACGCCGTGCTGGCACCGGGTTGCACGGCACAATTCCGCATGAGCTTCGCCATTCCCGAGAGTTGGAGCGACGAAGTGGGCAAACGCGTAACGTTATATGCGAAGGCGCGTAATCTGGTGGCGCTCGATCCCGTAACGCTCGAGGAAATTCGACCGGGCGCAAACTCGGCGCTGGGTGCCATACTGCACGAGCTTCATGTGCCCGACGCGGCATGCGAACGCTCAGAAGTTCAGGTCGGCGTATGCGACAGCGCGGATACGACAGGACTTCACGACGCCCCGATGACAGCAGACGGCGATGGTGGCTCAAGTGGCGGCGGTGCTGACGAGGGCGGCGGCTCCGGCGGAAGCAGCTCCGGCAGTGGCAAGGACCACGGCAATATCAAGCGCTCCGGAAAAGCGGGCGCGCTCGCTGGCACGGGCGATGTCAATGCTCCCCTTACGGCAGCCGCAGCTGCACTCGCCGCGGCAGGCGCCGGCCTCGTCACCTACAGTGCCCGCCGCACGGCGCTCGAAAAAGACACCGCCAAGGAGGCCAATTCGGATAAGCCTCGCTAGCTCCTAGTTACTTTTGCGAGAGACGCCGACTCGGCTCATCGAACATCAAAATGGGCTGGTTCTGGATACCCAGAGCCAGCCCATTGCGCATTAGATATCGTCAGTGGAGTCGAGTTCTTCCTCAAGCTTGGCGCGACGCTTTTTCGCCGTGAAGAACGATGCGCACAGAGCGGCAAATGTGGCTATGAAAATCGTCGCACCGCAGAACACGCCCGTGGCCAGGTTCGCCAACCAAAAGACGCTTTCGAGCGGTACGATCTGCGCCTCAGCGATACAGCGCATTGCGGCAATAACAAGCGCGAACGCGGCGCCGCTAAGACCGCTGACAAGCAGGAAATACCCAACAGGAAGATGCTCGGTTTGCCCAAAACGATTGGTATCGACATAGCCCTTTCGCGTTTGCAGCACCGCACAAATCAGCATCACGATAACGAGCCATGCGTACATGGCGGCCTCAAACGGCGTTGCAAAGCCGTGCGGCATTTCACTGGCGTCGCTGTGAACCCACGCAACCTGTCGAGCTATAAACTGGTAGAAAAAGATCATCAACATGCCAAACGAAAGCAGCACGAAACCAATCCTGTAGATCTTTGCGCTTTCCGCCTCCAGGCGCTCGTCCTTTGGGCCGGCATATTCACGCCACTTTTGCACGATTTTCAGATCTTCAAATTTCATAGTGGACTCCTAAAGAGCGTTAGGGTCGACGTCGATCCCGTCTTCCCAAAACAGATCGTTCAACGTAACGCGTAGCGCTTTGCAGATCGCCACACATAAATTGAGCGTGGGGTTATAGCCGCCCGCCTCGATTAGGCCGATAGTCTGGCGCGTAACGCCCACGGTCTGGGCCAAGTCAGCTTGCGAAAGGCCAACCGCCGCGCGCGCCGCCTTCATGCGTAGGTTCTTTTTACCCGGCATGGAGTTCCTTTCGTAGTAATGGACAGATATCCGTTGCAACATGACAGAAATATATTGCATCCATCAGGCAATGTCAACTATATCTGTCATTATGAAAACCATGTCTGCCATCGCCATGCGGACATTACAACTTCGGTTCGCTATTCAAACTTACTCGGACAAAACCGACTCGGTTTTGTCCGAGTGAGCTCTTTTCAGCCTAAACTCGAACGATTGTTCGATGGATTTCGTGTTGGTTGGAATCGTCTGTGGGCTGGGCTATGCTACCTTGACTATCTATATGACTTAAACGCAGCAAAGGAACACCGAGAGAGCGAGTATGGCAAAAAACACCGCAAACTATGGTAACGACAGTATCCGCCAGCTCAAGGACGAGGAACGCGTACGCCTGCGCCCTGCCGTTATCTTTGGCTCGGACGGACTCGATGGCTGTGCACACGCTGCCTTCGAGATCCTGTCCAACGCCGTTGACGAGGCGCGCCAGGGCTACGGCAAGCTCATCACCCTTACCGCCTTTCGCGATGGCTCCATTCAGGTAGAGGACAACGGCCGCGGCTGCCCGCTCGACTGGAACCCCTCCGAGAAGCGCTTTAACTGGGAGCTCGTCTTTTGTGAGCTCTACGCCGGCGGCAAATACAACAATAACCAGGGCGGCGACTACGACTTCTCGCTCGGTACCAATGGCTTGGGCTCGTGCGCGACCCAGTACGCCTCCGAGTACATGGACGTCACGGTTTGGCGCGATGGTAACAAGTACTCCCTGCACTTTAAGAAGGGCAAGGTCGTCGGTGCCAAAAAGAAGGCACTCGAGATTGAGCCCAGCGACGAGAACCGCACCGGCACCACCATCAAGTGGCGCCCCGATCTTGAGGTCTTTACCTCCATCAGCATCCCCCACGACTGGTATCGCGAGACCATGCGCCGCCAGGCCGTGGTCAACGCCAACGTGACCTTCCGCCTGCGCATCGAGGGCGACGACGGCGAATTTACCGAAGAGGACTTTTGCTATCCCAAGGGCATCGAAGACTACGTGCTCGAGAAGGTCGGTACCGACTACCTCACCGAGCCCTTCTTTATCGAGGCCGACCGTCGCGGTCGCGATCGCGAGGACCTGCCCGACTACAACGTCAAGATTACCGCGTGCATGTGCTTCTCGCGCACCTTCATGATGCAGGAGTACTACCACAACTCGTCATGGCTCGAGAACGGCGGTTCGCCCGAGAAGGCCGCCCGTAGCGCTCTGACCAGCGCCATCGATGCTTACATCAAGCAACAGGGCAAATACAACAAAAACGAGAGCGGCATCAAATGGCAGGACGTCCAGGACTGTCTGGTGCTGGTGACCAACTGCTTCTCAACCCAGACGTCCTACGAGAACCAGACTAAGAAGGCCATCAACAACCGCTTTATCCAGCAGGCTATGACGGCCTTCTTTAAGGAGCGTCTCTCGACCTACCTGATCGAGAACAAAGACGCCGCCAACAAGATCATGGAGCAGGTGCTCATCAACAAGCGCTCGCGCGAGAACGCCGAGAAGACACGCCAGAGCATCAAGACCAACCTGCAGCAGAAGACCGACATGGCCAACCGCGTGCAGAAGTTCATCGACTGCCGCTCCAAGGACAAGAGCCGTCGCGAGATCTACATCGTAGAGGGCGACTCGGCAGCAGGTGCCATTCGCACCTCGCGCGATGCCGAGTTCCAGGGTGTCATGCCCGTCCGCGGTAAGATCCTCAACTGCCTAAAGGAGGACTATCCGCGCATCTTTAAGTCCGACATCATCATGGACCTTATGCGCGTGCTGGGCTGTGGCGTGGAGATCAAGGACAAGCGCATCAAGAACCTGGGCGCCTTCGACCTGGACAACCTCAACTGGAACAAGGTCATTATCTGTACGGACGCCGACGTCGACGGTTACCACATCCGCACGCTTGTGCTCACCATGCTCTATCGACTGGTGCCCACGCTTATCGACGAGGGCTACGTGTATATCGCCGAGTCGCCGCTCTACGAGATCAACTGCAAAGAAAAGACCTACTTTGCCTACACCGAGCTCGAGAAGAACGGCATCCTCAAAGAGATTGGCGACCAGAAGTGCTCCATCAACCGCTCCAAGGGTCTTGGTGAGAACGATCCGGACATGATGTGGCTCACCACCATGAACCCCGAGACGCGCCGCCTGATCAAGGTGGAGCCCGAGGACGTCACCAAGATGGAAACCATGTTCAACCTGTTGCTGGGCAACGACGAGGCGGGCCGCAAGCGCCATATCTCGGAGCACGGCAAGGAATACCTGGACCAGTTGGACCTGCAGTAGCAGCAAATCGATAACGACGGCCCTTAAGAAGTTCAAGAGGAAATCGTGGCAAAGAAGAAGACGAAAACCCAGCCAAAGAAAAAGCAGGTCAACGCCGAGAACGTCATCGGCCTGCACTCCGAGGTCACCGACCAGCCGATCACGCAGACGCTCGAGGTCAACTACATGCCCTACGCCATGAGCGTCAACGTCTCGCGTGCGTTCCCCGAGATCGACGGCTTTAAGCCCTCGCACCGCAAGCTGCTCTACACCATGTACAAGATGGGTCTGCTCAAGGGCGAGCGCCAGAAGAGCGCCAACATCGTGGGCCAGACCATGAAGCTCAATCCGCACGGCGACGCCGCGATCTACGAGACGATGGTGCGTCTGGCCACCGGCAACGAGGCATTGCTCGCCCCCTTCGTGGAGTCGAAGGGCAACTTTGGCAAGTATTATTCGGGCGATCTGAGCTACGCCGCCTCGCGTTATACCGAGGCCAAGCTCTCCCCCATCAGTGCCGAGATCTTCAAGGACATCGACAAGGACCCAGTCGACTTCGTTGACAGCTACGACGGCGCCATGAAGGAACCTCGCCTGCTGCCCACCACGTTCCCCAACATCCTCGTCTCGGCCAACAAGGGCATCGGCGTCGCCATGGCGTCTGACATCTGCGGTTTCAACCTCAACGAGGTCTGCACCGCCACGATGCACTACCTGCAGGATCCCGACTGCGATCTGCTCGAGTACATGCCCATGCCCGACTTCTCGACCGGCGGCGAGATCATCTACCGCCGCGAGGAGATGGAAAAGATTGTCGAGACCGGCCTTGGCAGCTTCCAGATCCGCTCCCGCTGGCGCTGGATTCCCGAAGAGCGCATCATCGAGGTGTACGAGATCCCCTACACCACCAAGACCGATGTCATCATCGAGCGCATCGTCAAGCTTTCCAAAGAGGGCAAGGTCAAGGAGATCGCCGACATCCGCGACGAGACCGACCTTTCGGGTCTGCGCATCGCTATCGACCTTAAGCGCGGCGTCGACCCCGATAAGCTCATGGCGAAGCTCTATCGCTCGACCACGCTGCAGGATTCGTTCTCGTGCAACTTCAATGTGCTCGTCGACGGCTATCCCCGTGTTATGGGCGTGCGCCAGATTCTGCACGAGTGGGTCAAGTGGCGTATTGAGTCCACGCGTCGCCGCATTAACTTTGACCTGGGCAAAAAATCCGAGCGCCTGCACCTGCTGCACGGCCTCGAGGCCATCTTGCTCGACATCGACAAGGCCATCGCCATCATCCGCGGCACCAAACTCGAGGCCGAGGTCGTGCCCAACCTTATGAAGGGTTTCGACATCGACGAGACCCAGGCCGAGTTTGTTGCCGAGCTTAAGCTCCGCAACATCAACGAGGAGTACATCCTCAACCGCACCAAGGACATTGCTAAGCTCGAAGGTGAGATTGCCGAGCTTGAGGAGATCCTCTCCAGCGAGGAGAACATCAAGAAGGTCATCAGCGACGAGCTGGCCGCGGTCAACAAGAAGTACGTGATGCCGCGTCGCACGGGCAGGATCGAGCCCCACGAGGTTATCGAGGTAAGCCTGGAGCCCGAGGTCGAGGAGTACCCGGTTACTATCATGCTTTCGCGCGAGGGCTACCTTAAAAAGATGACGGACCGTGTGCTCAAGAAGGCGACCACGCTTAAGTACAAGGACGGCGACAAACCCTTTATCGAGTTCCCGTCCTCCAACACGCACGAGCTGCTGGTCTTTACCAACAAGAGCCAGGTGTACAAGTGCAAGGTTGCGGCGTTTGAGGACACCAAGTCGGCCCAGCTGGGCTCGTACCTGCCGACCGATCTTGAGATGGAACCCGACGAGAGCGTCATCTGGGTCATCGACCCCGAGGACTACAAGGCCGACGTGCTGTTTGTCTTTGAAAACGGCCGCGTGGTGCGTGTCGCACTTGCCGGATACGTCACCAAAACCAACCGCAAGCGCCTCAAGAACGCCATCTACGGTGGCAGCAAGCTGCTGTATGCCCAGGTGCTCAAGGAAGATCGCGACATCGCGCTGGTCTCGAGCGACTACCGCCTGATGAATTTCAACACGTCGTTGCTCAAGACCAAGACGACCACCAACACGCAGGGCGTACAGGCCTTTACGGCCAAGAAGGGCCGCTCGGTCACCACCGTCGGCACGACCGAGGAAATTCTTGGCGCCGGCGTCTCGGCCGAGAAGTTCACCGCGCAGAGCCTGCCTTCTGCCGGTGCCCTCATGAAGGAAAACGACATGCCGAGTTTGTTTGACTAAAACAACGGTTGCCAAACCGTCATGGTTTTACAAAGCAGCGGGGCCCGGAGCGCAACGGCATTGCGCCCGGGACTCGTCGTTTTTCTTCTCAACTATTTTTTAACGCAGATAAATTGATTTCTGCTTATTTTTCTGCGTAAAAAATGTCAGCGTCACTGCTTCGATGCCCTTTGGTCAGTCGTTAGCAAAACTTGCAAAAGTTAGCAAAACTTGCAAAAATTAGCAAAACTTGCAAAGGAGCTACCATGGAGTACAGCAAGAACCCCTTTACCCCAACATTTGGAAGCGTCCCTCCCTTTCTAGCGGGTCGCGAGCATATCCTGCGTGACATCAACCGTGGCTTTATCAACGGCCCGGGAGATCCCAACCTGTCGACCATTTTTACTGGCGCAAGGGGAACGGGCAAGACGGCGCTTCTCTCGCTCCTTTCAGAAACGGCGCTTGAACACGGCTGGATCGCAGCAAATGTCTCCGCCATGCCAGGCATGCTCGAAGATATTATCGAGCGAACCAAAGAAGCCGCAGATAGCTACCTCTCACAGCCTCACGCGCGCATAAACGGTGTTCAAATTGGCCCAGTGGGCATCGATTGGACATATGCTCAAGAGGCTCAGGGCAACTGGCGCACGCGCATGAATGGCATCTTTAAGCAACTCGAAAAACATGACATCGGACTTCTCATCACCATCGATGAAGTCACCGTCGATCTCGAAGAAATGCTTCAATTTGCCTCTGTTTACCAGCACTTTGTACGCGAAGGTAAAAAAGTTGCCCTACTCATGGCAGGACTGCCCTACAAAGTATCGGCGTTGCTGCGTAACGATTCCGTCTCGTTCCTCAGGCGTTCCCAATATCATCAGTTGGGACGAATCACTGACGTTGAAATTGCAAACGCATTCCGCAAAACCGTTGAGGCCGGAGGCCGCTCAATCACGCCAGAAGCGCTCGAGGATGCCGTGAAGGCCGTCGACGGATTTCCCTATATGATGCAGCTCGTCGGATATCGCACATGGGATGTTTCGGAGAACTCGCCCAAAATCAGTGCACCTGATGTACAGCAGGGTTCTCTGCTTGCCCGCATGGAGCTGCGCGATCGAATTCTCGAAACGACCTATCGGGAGCTTTCCGATAAAGACATTGAGTTTTTGCTCGCGATGCTGCCCGATTCTGGCCCCAGCAGGGTCTCGGAGATAGCCAAACGCATGGACGTCGCCAGCAACTACGCAAGCCAATACAAACGCCGACTTCTCGAGGACGGCGTTATCGGGGAACGTGGACGTGGCCTCGTCGGCTTCGACATCCCCGCGTTCAGGGAATTCTTGAACGAGAAGGCGTTTTAGCACGCCGGAATTGTCCGCTGGCGCATCGTTGCATGGCAATCAGCAATCCTCTTGGTAAGGGCAGCAGGCATTTCCACCAGCACCGATTGCCATGCGTTCTTCTTGCCCTTAGGCGAGCTTGCGAGCGAGCTCTCGCACCCCTTCCAACTTGGGCGAGGATGCCATGCTGTCGCGCTCGGTCATACCGCTGATGGTGACAATGCCCTGGTCCTCCCACTTGCAGTACGCGCAGGTTGACTTGTACATGGCGATCGCCGCGTCATAGACGCCCTCGCTGTGGCTATCGAGCAAAAGGGCCGTCTTGGTGAACGGGAAGCCCGTAGCACCGAAGGCGTACAGGCGATCGATGGCGGCCTTCTCCTGCGCAGTGATATCAAACCAGTAGATAGGCGAAGCGAAGACAACCATGTCGGCGCCTTTCAGCGACTCGATCACGTCGGCCATGTCGTCCTTCTGCACGCAAGTGCCCTCATGGGTAAAGCAGTACTGGCATCCCAGACAACCAGCGATCTTTTTGCCGGCAACGCGGACGACCTCGACCGTATGGCCGCCCTCGCGCGCGGTCTCGGCAAACGCCTCGACCATGGTGTCGGTATTGGCACCCTTGCGCGGGCTACCACTCAATACAACGATATTCATAGAAATCTCCCTCCTTCATGCCGCAGGCGCACGGCATGTTTTCTTGTAGCCAAAACGAATGGAGTTAATCAATCGCCTCGTTTCAGCTACTCCCACTCTTTAGAAGAATCGTTGCTGGAGACTTGGCATTGAATCAAGGCACGCCTTATTTCAGATATTCCTCAAAGAATGCCTTCAGCTTTCCAAACGGAATGATGTCCATCTGATCGTAAAGGTCGGTGTGGCTGGCACCAGGGATAATGAGCAATTCCTTGTTGTCCCCCGTCAGCTTGCCGTACGCGGCTTCGCTGAAATAGCGGGAGTGCGCCTTCTCGCCATGCACCAGCAACACAGCAGAGCGGATTTCGCTGCTGTATTGCAAAATCGGCATATTCAAAAATGACAGCGAAGACGTCGCATTCCAGCCACCGTTGGAGTTCAGGCTGCGGGGATGATAGCCTCGCGGAGTTTTGTAGTAGGCGCAATAGTCCGCTACAAACTGCGGCGCATCCTCCGGTAGCGGATCGACCACGCCGCCCGCCAGCGCATAGCTGCCGTTTTTATAGTCCTCGGTGCGCTGCTCATTCAGCGCTTTCCGCTTTTCAAAGCGCGCCTGCTCGGAATCCTCGGCGTCAAAATAGCCGTTGGCGGTCACACGGGTCATGTCGTACATGGTCATAGCCGCGGTAGCTTTGATACGGGTGTCGATGGCCGCCGCATTGACTGCCATGCCGCCCCAACCGCAGATGCCGATGATGCCGATACGCTCCGGGTCAACGCTTTCCTGCACAGAGAGGAAATCCACCGCTGCGCAGAAGTCCTCGGTGTTGATGTCCGGCGATGCTACATAGCGGGGCGTGCCGCCGCTCTCGCCGGTATAGGACGGGTCAAAGGCAATTGCAAAAAAGCCCAGCTCCGCCATTTTCTGCGCGTACAGACCGGAGGACTGCTCCTTCACCGCGCCAAAAGGGCCGCTGACGGCGATGGCGGGCAGCTTGCCTTCCGCGTTCTTAGGCACGTAGACGTCAGCCACCAGCGTGATGCCGTATCGGTTATGGAAGGTCGCCTTGCTGTGCTCAACCTTGTCGCTTTTGGGGAACACTTTGTCCCATTCCTGCGTCAGATTCAACTGTTCCATACCTAAACCTCCTTGTCAGTCGCTTTAAGGTATTGATCGTCGTCCACGGGCTCCAACCACTCGTTGGAGGCCTCCTCGCCCGGAACCTCCACCGCGAGATGGGAAAACCAGCTATCGGGCGCCGCACCGTGCCAGTGCTTTACGCCTGCGGGAATATTTACTACATCGCCGGGGCACAGCTCCTGTGCCGGTTTGCCCCATTCCTGGTAAAACCCTCGGCCAGCCACGCAGACGAGGATCTGCCCGCCGCCGCTTTTGGCGTGATGGGTGTGCCAGTTGTTGCGGCAGCCGGGCTCAAACGTCACGTTGTAAACGCCGACTTGCTCGGTGGAAAGGGGCGCGAGGTAGCTTTGCCCGATAAAGTACTTCGCAAATGCGTCGTTGGGGGCACCGATGGGAAAGGCCATCTCGTTTTGATGCTTGGTTCTTGCGTCGGCGGCATCGCTATCCGCCCAGACCTCCTTCGCCATGCGAAAGGCCGCCCATGCCTTGGGCCAGCCTGCGTAAAACGCCGCGTGCGTAAGGATTTCCGCTATCTCCGCCCTGGTCACGCCGTTGTTCTTTGCGGACATCAGATGATATTGGAACGAAGAGTTCGTCAGCCCCTGTGCCATCAAGGCAACCACCGTCACCACGCTGCGGTCTCGAAGGGAAAGCCTGTCTTCTCGGCTCCACACCTCGCCGAACAGTACATCGTCATTGAGCTGTGCGAATTTGGGAGCAAAGTCCCCCAGGGCATCTCTGCCCGCTGTCTGTTTGATTGCCATGATCGATTTCCTCCTGTCGATGGTTTTGAGTGCAAAACTGCTTCCGTCCAGCTAAGCCGCGCCTAGACTCCTGTGCCCATTCGTCGCGCCTGCTCAAGAGCGGGATGCCCGCCGATTTCGCCCACGCCGTTCAAGCCGCCGGCGAATACCGTTCCGGCAAGCGTGCGCCTTTGGCGAAAATCCCTTGCGCTCCCGATTTGTATTGACGAAAATAAAGGTAATACCTAAAGCTGACTTTAGGTCAAGGAGTAAATTCGAGATTTGTCCGGAGGGGCCATGTACACAATCGGACAGGTAGCGGAGATGTTCGGTCTGCCCGTTTCCACGCTGCGGTATTACGACAAGCAGGGGCTGTTCCCGGGATTGGAGCGGGCGTCGGGCATTCGCCGATTCGGCGATACAGAACTCGAGGCGCTTCGGGTCATCGAATGCTTAAAGAAGGCTGGGATGGAGATTAAGGACATCCGACTGTTCATGGAATGGTGTGCGGAGGGCCCATCGACATATCCCAAGCGCAAGGCCATGTTCGAGGAGCGGAAGGCCCACATGGAGTCGGAGATCGCGAAGATGAACCGCGCGCTGGACATGTTGAAGTTCAAATGCTGGTACTACGAGCAGGCGATCCAAGATGGAAACGAGGATAGAGTGAAGGCGTTGATTCCCGACAATTTGCCAGAAGAAATCAAAGATACCTACGATAACGCCCACACTCAATAATGCCGCCCGATGCTCAAGGGGCTTTGGCAAGGAGTCGTTTTAGGCGGACATGCAAAAAGAAAGCCTCCGAACCAGAAGGTTCGGAGGCCGTTATTCCCGTTATTTCGCTGATGGCTTTGCTCTATGGCGACGCCGAAACAGCATCAGGCGGTACTCGACGGTATCAAAGCGCAAGCTCAGAAGCCAGTTCCCGTTATTCCCATAGGCATAAGCGCATCTGCTCGCGATTGCCTATCGATGCTTTGCCTCGAGCGCGGCAGACACCGCATCGAGGAACTCCCGCACATGGCCTGCGGGGTGCGACGAATGAAGCAGCCCGTAAGACACGAGACAGTCCCAATCGGTAGGGACGGTTTTGAGCATGGGGTGGACGTTGGCCCACAACGGCAGCGTCGCAAGCGCGAGGTCCTCGTTCGCACCGCGATTGAACACCTCCGCCCGATATTGCGGGAAGTCTACGAGCGCGATTTGAGGATGATGCAAGAGTATCTCGTCGCGCACGCGGTCGATTTCGGCGTTCCAGCCCCGGCGTATAAGCATAAGACTGTGATTGTGGAGGTCGTCGAATGTGACGATGTCGCGTTTGGCGAGTTCGCTGTCGACGGGAACGGCGCACCAGAGCGGCTCGCGCGAAAGCTCGAGGCCCAGGCACCCGCGCTCTTTAAGAAAGGCATCGTCGAAAATCCCCGCCACGATATCCATGTCTTGCCCGAGGTTCGCCAAACCGCGCGCCGCCGAGGGTGTGTTTTCAAACGTGACCACCTGAAGGCTCATGCCAGGGCAACGTTCCTTCACCTTCGGCCACAGCTTCGTGAGCGGCGTGCTGGGCGTCATGAGCGACACTCCCACGCGGATGATGCGCTTCTCTCCGCGCTCGGCGACGCGGGCGCGTGCGATTGATTCTTGAGAGTACTGCACGATATGGCGGGCGTCGGCAAGCAGCGACCTGCCTGCTCGCGTAAGCGAAAGCCCCTGATGCGATCGGTGGAACAGCGTAAGGCCTAGCCGCGACTCCAGCAGGTTCATCTGCTTGATGACGGCCGTGGGCGTGATGAAGGACTCTTGTGCCGCCTTGGAGAAGCTGCCCGCCTCCGCCACGCGGATGAAAGTGTCAAGCTGCGGGTTGTACATCGATCCTCCTGTCACGCATTATGTGCCGTATATACCCCATGGTTATATCCATCATTCCAACGTGAACTTCTCGCACGTCAGTAAACGCCGTAGCCTTGTATTCGAAAAGTCACCATTAAGGAGGAGACCATGGAGTATCTGAAGCTCAACAACGACGTAGAGATGCCCATCGAAGGTTTGGGCACCTTCCTCATGACCCCGGCCGAGGCCGAGGCGGCCGCAACCGCCGCGCTCGCGGCTGGCTACGAGCACATCGACACCGCCAACGCCTACATGAACGAGCGCGCCGTGGGCCGTGCCATCGCCAAGAGCGGCATCGCGCGCGACAAGATCTTCGTCTCCACCAAGCTCTGGCCGAGCGTCTACGACGCGGGCATGCCGGCGGTGGACGCCACGCTCCAGCGTCTGGGGCTCGACTACGTCGACATGCTCATCCTGCACCAGCCGGTAGGCGACTACCTGGCCGCGTGGCGCACGATGGAGGAGGCCTACCGCGCGGGCAAGGTGCGCGCCCTCGGCCTCTCCAACTTCCCGCAAGACAAGATTGCCGAGGTCATCGAGGTCGCCGACATCAAGCCGCAGCTCGTGACCGTTGAGTGCCACCCCTACCACGCCCAGCGCGACCTGCGCGCCCACCTCGCGCCGTACGGCACGGTGATCGAGGCGTGGTACCCGCTCGGCCACGGCGACAAAGGTCTTCTGGAGGAGCCCGTCTTCGTCGCTCTCGCCGAGAAGTACGGCAAGACCCCGGCCCAAGTGATCCTGCGCTGGCACGTGCAGATGGGCACCTCCATCATCCCCGGCTCCAAGAACCCCGCCCACATCGCCGACAACGCGAACATCTTCGACTTCTCCCTCACCGAAGACGAGATGGCCGAGATTGCCAAGCTCGACGGGACCATGACCTACTACACCGCCACTGAGGAAGCACTCGAGGGCTACCTGGCCATGCGCCCCGATTTCGACGCGCAGGAGTAGCGCTCAGACGATAACGGACCAACCAAGCCGCCGCCGAGGACCAGTCGGCTGTCGAGGACGAGCCCGCCGCAGTGCCCGCTGCAGACGGCAACGTCCTCGTGGCCTACTACTCGGCACAGGGCCACACCGCTGTCGTAGCTCAGGCCATCGCCGACGAGCTCGGCGCCGATCTCTTTGAGGTGACGCCTAGAACCCGCAGGTTATAACCCTGTGCGCACCCCAGCGTTATAGAACCCTCACCAACGGAAACTTCCGTCGGCGCGGCGCCCCTCGTATGGTGGATACGTCAAGTTGCGAGAAAGGAAGGCACCATGGACTACATCACCTTGAACAACGGCGTCAGGATGCCGCAGCTCGGCTTCGGCGTGTATCAGATCCCAAACGCCGCGGAATGTCAGCGCGCCGTGGAGGACGCACTCTCGGTCGGCTACAGGCTGCTCGACACGGCAGCGAGCTACGGCAACGAAGAGGCGGTCGGGGCCGCCATTCGTGCGAGCGGCCTGCCGCGCGACGAGGTGTTCGTAACGACCAAGCTGTGGATGTCGGATGTGAGCTACGAGGGGGCCAAGCGCGGCTTCGACGCGTCGCTCAAGCGGCTGGGGCTCGACTACGTCGACCTCTACCTCATCCATCAGCCGTTCGGCGACGTCTTCGGCGCGTGGCGCGCCATGGAGGAGCTCTACGAGCAGGGCGTTATCCGCGCCATAGGCACAGCTAACTTCTACCCCGATCATCTCGCAAACCTCATCTCGTTCAACCGCATCGCCCCCGCCGTGAACCAAGTCGAGTGCAACGTGTTCTTCCAGCAGCGCGAGGCGCAGGGGTACATGGTCGGCAAGGAGGTAGCCATGGAGGGCTGGGCGCCCTTTGCGGAGGGCAGAAACGACCTCTTCCGCAACGAGGTCCTCGCTCGCATCGGCGAGGCGCACGGCAAGACGGTCGCCCAGGTCGTGTTGCGCTGGCTGCTGCAGCGCGGTGTGGTCTGCATCCCTAAGAGCACGCACCGCGATCGCATGGAGCAGAACTTCGACGTCTTCGACTTCGCGCTGGGCGACGACGAGATGGTCGCCATCGCCGCGCTCGACACCGGACGCAGCGCGTTCTTCGACCACCACGACCCCGCCACCATCGAATGGATGTCCGGGCTCGTGCGCAACGTGTAGACGAGCGTCAGACCGCACTGATAACTTACTAGGAGGAATTGCCATGAACTCATTCACGTACGACTACCCGGTCAGGAACTACTTCGGCGAGGGGGCCATGGACCAGGCACTCGACGCCGAGATGGGTGCCATGGGCAAGACAGTGATGCTCGCCTACGGCGGAGGC
Organism: uncultured Collinsella sp.; assembly: GCA_902494715.1. Classification (GTDB taxonomy): domain Bacteria; phylum Actinomycetota; class Coriobacteriia; order Coriobacteriales; family Coriobacteriaceae; genus Collinsella. Next base: position 32,288 of record CABUUJ010000001.1, on the reverse strand, counting down.
TCGGTCAAACGAACCGGCGTCTACGGCCACGTGGTCGATAAGCTCACGAGCGCGGGCAAGCGCGTGGTGGACTTCGGCGGCATCATGCCCAATCCGACCTACGAGAAGTGCCAGGAAGGCGCCGCGCTCGCACGCGAGGAGCAGGTCGACTTCATTCTCGCCGTCGGCGGCGGGTCGGTCTTCGACTGCTGCAAGGTAGCCTCCGCGCAGGCGATGCTTGACGAGGACATCGAGACGTTCGAGCACGCCGACGGCAAGATGCCGAGCTCGTTCATCCCCATGGGCTGCATCGTGACGCTCTCCGGCACGGGCGCCGAGCAGAACAACGGCGCCGTCATCACCAACGAGGAGACGCACGTGAAGGGCGCCTATCTTGGGGCGATGCCCATGTGGGCGGCGCTCAACCCGGCGCTCACACTCACCGTACCGCACGCGCAGTTCATGAGCGGCGCGTTCGACACGCTCTCGCACTGCATGGAGAGCTATTTCGGAAGCCCGCGCGGGCGCAATGTCACCGACGACATCAACCTCGCCATCCAGCGTAACGTCATCCGCAACATGCGGATCATCGCAGACGACGACCAGAACCTCGATGCCAGAAGCGAGCTCGTATACGACTCCGCCATGGCCGAGAACGGCGTGCTCAAGATCGGCAAGTCAACGGACTTCCAGGCGCACATGATCCAGCACCAGTACGGCGCGTACACCCACACCAACCACGGAATGGGCCTCGCGGTCATCCACCCTGCGCTCTACCGCCACCTGGCCCCCGAGGCGCCCGCGCAGTTCGCCCGCTGGGCGCGCGAGGTGTGGGGCGTCGACGCCAAGGGCAAAGACGACCTTACGGTGGCGCTCGAAGGCATCGACCGCCTGCAGACGTTCATCGGCGAGATGGGGCTTCCCACGAGCTTCGCCGAGATGGGCTCCGACGCGTCCGACGAGACGCTGCACAAGGTTGCGGGCACCTGCGTGCTCACCGGCGGCTGCGCCAAGAAACTGGAGCGCAGCGAGGTATTCCAGATTCTGACCGAGTGCCTCTAGATCAGCAGCGGGTCCCAATCCGCCCGCGCTGAAGGAAACAGGAAGGCTCCTCGTTTTTCACGAGGAGCCTTCTGAGTTTTTGCCCGATTGTGAAACCATGTGGCTTGCAGGTGCGGCGGCGGTTGCGAAACGTCCCCATCGGTCGCCATCGGAACCGTACGAAACCGTATGAAAAACAAGAGCAAATGTTCTATTACTACTCCCACTCGATGACTAATCCAGTCCGAGTGTTGTCGATGCGTGTCGCGTCGTACCGCCCGATGGTTGATTCGTGCGCAATTTGAGCAAATCAGGCCCTTGATTCGCGGTTTCGGGAATGACTCAATTGATTCGCAAAACCGCAGGTCGCTCCTTTAATCACTCCCTGGTTTCCGCCGGGGTTCGTAGCGGGTGGCGTGAAAAGGGGCGATTCAAAGGGTCGGAGAGATGCGTCTTAGCCAAGAGAATAAGGTTAGCCTTATCTTGCTGCATGATTCGTGTGTTATAGTTAGATAGCTCTAACTGTTTGGGGGCGACAGCCATGCACGGACGCAAGGGCTTCTGGGACAAGAATGCCGGTCGGTACGACCGTTTCATGCGAAAGGACCGGGCGGCGTATGAGAAGATGTATGAGCTGATCAGGCCGGTAGTGAAAGCAAAAACCGTACTGGAGGTTGCCACCGGCACGGGGCTTATCGCAAAGAGCATCGTGAATGCGGCGGCACACATCGAAGCTACAGACGCTTCTGCAAAGATGATCCTTGAAGCAAAGCGGGACAATCAATCCGCAAAGCTGCACTTTTCCGTACAAGATATGTTCCGCCTGCCCTATGCACAGAAGTCCTTCGAAGTGGTGATCGCGTCCAACGCGCTTCACATAGTGCCGCATCCGGAAAAGGCCCTACAAGAAATCAGGCGGGTGCTGAAGGACGACGGCGTGCTCATCGCGCCAACCTTCACCCACGCGGGAAACTCGGTTTCCGGCAAGGCAAAAGCCTTTTTCATGAGTATGGCGGGATTCCCCCTCCACAGCAGGTGGACAAGCGAGGAATACCTACGTTTCCTGCGTCAAAACGGCTGGGCGGTGCAGAAAAGCGCGGTGCTGAAGGCCTCGTTCCCGTTGACCTATGCGGAATGCACGAAATCGGAGAGGCCAGATGTCGTTCTTTGAAAACACCCGCAAGCCCGTGGGACTCGGCGGAAAACTTATGGTTGCCATGATGAATCTGGGCCACAGCCCTGTGGCGCAGTGGGGACTTCAATTTCTACGACTTGCGCCAAATGCCAAGGTGCTGGATTGCGGCTGCGGCGGCGGGGCAAACATTTTTGCATCCATCCTGCACATGGCGATAGGCATGACGGTCATAGCGGCTGTGCTGGCGGCGGCACTTATGACAGTTTTTATTCACTGAGGAAGGAACCTATGAAATGTAAAATTGAGAAAAACACCGTGCAGGAGACGCTGATCCTTCCGCTGTATTCCCGGAAGCTGTGTACGGAGCTGTACCCGAACCTTTATAGGGATGAAACAGCGGTTCGTCTGCTCGACCAAATCGACTACGACTTTTCAGAGGCAGAGAAAAACTCCCGCAGCCTGATGCAGCGCTTTGGTGCGCTCGAGGTGGCCACACGGCAGAGTGATCTTGCTTTCGAGGTGCGGGATTACCTGAAAGGCCACCCCAATGCGGCGGTGGTCAATCTGGGCTGCGGGCTGGACAACACCGGCAGAACCTGCGACAACGGTAGATGCAAGATCTACAATCTGGACTTCCCGGATGTGATTGCCTTGCGGCAGCAGCTACTGCCCGCCGGGGATCGAGAACAAAATATCCCCTGTGACCTGAAAGACACCGCATGGTTTAGCAAAATCGATGCCTCCGGCGGGGTGGTGTTCTTTGCCTCCGGGGTGTTCTATTACTTTCTGACCCAGCAGGTCCGGGAACTGGTGCGGGAGATGGCGGACGCTTTCCCCGGCGGTGTGCTGGTCTTTGATGCTGCCAATCGGACGGCAGTAAAGATGATCGCAAAAACATGGCTTAAGACTGCAAAAATCAAGGATGTGGGGGCATATTTTGCGGTTTCGGATGCCGCCAAGGAAATCGGCGCGTGGGACAGCCGTCTGCAGGTCACAAGTCGCGGCCATATGCTGGGTTACAACGATTTGAGAGACCCTTCCGTCAGCGGCTTTTTCCGGTTTCTCGCAAGGGTCGGTGACAACGGGATGAAAATGCAAATCGTGAAAATAAGATTTTGAGAGGCAAAAATGCAAAAGACGAGCACTTCTTGCCGCCCAATTGGCAAGAAGCGCTCGTCTTTTCTTAACGCGTTGTATGGCGGAGAGAGCGCAAGTTACGCGAGCGCCCTTCTTGCCAGCTCGGCCGCGCCAAGGATTCCTTGGTCGCCGCCGCAGCCCGGGGCGCAGATGTAGCTCTCTATGTCCTTAAGCTCGGCGGTCTGGATGTAGCCACCCAGATATTCGAGGGTCTTCTTGCGGACGATGCCGTAGAGCTGCTCCTGGTGCATCACGCCGCCGCCGAGGACGATACGGCGAGGCGAGTACATGAGCACGAGGTTCGCGCACATCTGCCCCAGATAATCCCCCTCGAGCGCCCACACCTCAGCGTTGTCCGCGAGCTCGGCCGCGGGCTTTCCCCAGCGCGCGGCGATGGCGGGGCCGGAGGCGAGGCCCTCGAGACAGCTCGCGTGGCTCGGGCAGACGCAGCGTCCCTCCTCGGTGGGACGGGTCCTTACCAGCATGTGGCCGGCCTCGGGGTGCAGCATGCCGTGAAGGAGCCTGCCCGCGCACATGACGCCCGCGCCCACGCCGGTGCCGATGGTCACGTAGACGGCGTCCTCGAGCCCCTTGCAGCAGCCGAAGACTACTTCGCCGAGGCAGGCAACGTTCACGTCCGTGTCGTAGGCCACCGGAATCCCGAGGGCGTCGGCGAACGCGGCGCGAAGACCATAGCCTCGCCACGCGAGCTTGGGCGTCTGAAGGATGGAACCGTAGCGCTCATCGTTGGGGTCGACGCAGGTCGGGCCGAAGGCGCCGATGCCCAACGCGTTCACATCACGGGCGGTGAACCACTCGACCATTTGTGGGACGGTCTCGGCGGGCATAAGCGTCGGGGTCTCCATACGGTCGAGGACCTCGCCGTCGCCGGACACCACGGCACAGACCATCTTGGTCCCGCCGGCCTCGAGGGCGCCGAGCCTCATTTGCTTTTCGCTCATGTGATCCTCCTTACAAAGGGACGCCCGCAGTCATGGTCAACCGCGGGCGCCCATAACGTTGGCTTGTTTCGAGGCGACCCTACCTGGGCACGCGGTCCTGCCTTGCGGCAAACGGGGCGAGCACGGCGTGCGGCTCGCTTTGGTACCAGTAGGCGACGGTGGAGATGTCGTCCTCGCGCTCATAGAGCTTGATGTCGTCGTTGCCGAGGTCCTGGAACGTCACGCGCAGGTCCTCCTTGAACGAGATCGGGTCGGGAAGGTGCCACCTGTAGAGGCCATGCCTGGGCAGCGCGTCGTCGTTGGTCGCGAGCATCGGGTTCGGGTTCGGCTTGCCCGCGCTGAAGCGGTCGCGCGTGGCGTCGCGCGTCGAGCGGTACGGGTAGCCGGCGAACAGTGTGTTGAAGCACTGCGCCTCGGGCAGCGCGTGGGGCGGCCTGTCGAGGAAGGCCCAGGCACCGCCGAAGTAGTCCTCGGCTCCCGTCGAGGTGACCGTGGGGAACTCCTCGTCGCCGTCGAGGAAGAACTTCATCTCGCCCTCGCCCCACCAATAGCGCTCCAGGGCGCACAGGGCCATGTAGGTGCCGACGTAGTAGCCCTTACCGCGCACGCCGTCGAGCACGGTGTAGTCGACGCCCCTGCGGGTGCTGCGCTCGCGGTTAAAACGGGCGTGGAAGTACATGGCGTCGTCCGGCACGTCGGTGAGCGCGTAGTTGAACGTGTAGAAGATGTACTTAATGAACCCGGGGTGCTCGCTCGTAAGCGTGACCTTGGCGTGCTTCCTGAAAGGCATCTCGAAGTAGCAGTTCATGCCGCCCGTCGGGTTCACGCAGATGGGCATCGAGTTGACGATGGCGCGCTCACCGAAGCCGTTGCAGAAGAAGTCGCCGACAGGGCACTCGACCGAGGGGGTCTCCTCGTCGTCCCAGTAGAAGCGCAGCACGAGGTCGCGCATGACGAAGCTGCCGGCGGCGGTCTTGTCGGGGACGGTCATCCAGATGTGGCGGATGATGCCGGGGCCCTCGATGTCCGCGAGCGTGATGGTCTCGCCGGACTCAAGGGGCACGCAGCACGAGCCCTTGCGGCCGACGCCGAGGTGGCTGGCCGACATGGCGGCACGGCCCTTCTCGCCCGTGATGTTCTCGGGGGTGATGGCGCGGCTTTCCTCACCGCCGTGCATCCACACGTCCTTAAGGAACTCTCTCATCGTCGACCTCCTCTATTCGTCGTCTTCGCACTCGGCGGAACTGGCACCGTTCACGTAGACGATCTGCTGGCGCGCCTCGTCGACGAGGGCGTCGAAGTCGAGTTTCTCGTCGGGGCGCGCGAGCGCGACCGTCATGGCGAGCGGGAGGTTGACACCCGCGATCACGTGGATCCGGTCGGAGGCGAAGCGGGAGAAGCGCTGGTTCACGCTGCCGCCGAGCGCGTCGGTGAGGACGACAACCTCGTCAGTGCCCGAAAGAGCCGCCTCGACCGCCGCGTCGAGCCCCTCGCCGTTGTCGTTCACGTAGGCGCACACGGCGTTGACGGCGTCGCTCTTACCCGTAAGGAACTCGAGGGTGTCCTTGAAGCCCTGGGCGAGAAGGGAATGGCTCGCCACAACTATCTTTCTCATTGATTCACCAATCTCTTGGGTCGAAGCTAAGCGAGGATGCCAGCGGCGGAGGCGACCATCGCGAGGACGATCACCACGAGGATGAGGACCGTCATGCTCGCGTTCTTCTTGGTAAGAAGGTAATACGCGCTTCCCGTGATGGCGGCGGGGATCATGGCAGGCAGGATCTTGTCGAGCAGCGGCTGAATCTCCATCGAGACGTCGCCGAAGCTGAAGCTAATCGGGCAGGTGACGCCGATGACCGAGGCGATGAGGCAGCCGACCACGGTGAGGCCGAGCACGGAGGCGGCGGCAGTGAGGTTGGGAAGCTTCTCGCTGAAGTCGGTGACGAGCTTCACGCCCTGCTTGTAGCCGAACTCGAGGGCGTGCATGCGGACCCAGAAGATGGCCAGGATGAGCGCGAACCAGATGCCGGCTCCCACGGGGTTGCCCTCGATGGCCATGTAGGCGGCGATGGAGCCCATGATGGTCGGGATCATGGTCATGAGCAGGGAGTCGCCGACGCCGGCGAGCGGTCCCATGGTGCCGATCTTCAGGTCTTGGACGGCGTCCGCCGCCGCTAGGCCGTCGCGTTCCTCCATGGCCACGCAGGCGCCAAGGATGATGGCGGCGAGCCAAGGCTGGGTATTGTAGTAGCGGAAGTGGTTGTTGAGCGCTTGCTTATAGTCCTCGTCGTTCGTGTAGATCTTCCTCAGGACCGGCGAGAGGGCGTAGGCGACTGAGGCGCCCTGCTGGGTCTGGTAGTTGAAGGTGCACACGCTCATGAGCCAGCGCCAGTTCGCGTTGCGCAGATCCTTCTTGGTGACCTTGTAGCCGGAGGGCTTGCCCTCGGCGACGGCGGTGATGTTCTCGTTTTCCATGGTTACTCATCCTCTCCGATGAAGGCGTCTGCGGAAGCGTGGGCGGCGAGCTCGGTGTCCCTCTCGGCACGCTGGTAGAACGCGATCGCGAGGGCAACGCCGACGATGGCGGCGCCGATGATGGGCACGTTCAGGAAGGCCGAGAGGAAGAAGCCGACGAGCAGGTACTGGAAGTACTTGCCGGTGGGCATGTAGCGGAGCAGCATGGCGATACCGATGGCCGGGAGCATCTTGCCGGCGAGGGTGAGGCCGGAGAGGAACCACTGAGGCATGACCTCGAGGAGCCAGTTGACGGCGGGCTGGCCGAGCGTCACGGAGACAAAGACGGGCAGGGCGGCGCACAGGCCGAAGAGCGCGGGGCAGACCCACAGGATGGCGTTCATCTGATTGAACTTACCCTCGTTGCAGAACTTCTGGGACTTCTCGACGACGAAGCCGTTGAGGATCTTGACGATGACGTCGAGCTGGATGCCGAGCATGCCGACCGGCAGGCCGATGGCGAGGCCCGTGTCCGCGCCCAGGGTCACGCCGTAGGCGGTGGCGATGATGGCCATCGTGCCGTAGTCGGGAATCGACGAGCCGCCGAAGCCCGCGACGCCGAGCTGCATGAGCTGGATGGTGCCGCCGATGACGAGGCCGGTCTGCCAGTCGCCCATGACGACGCCGGTGATAAGGCCCCAGAAGACGGCATAGTTGACGAAGATCATCGGGATGCCGTAGTAGTCCACGTGCTTGATGAAGGCCAGCAGGGTCAAAAGGACGACCTGCAGGATAGTGAAGTTGACCATGATCCCTCCTTAGATGAGGTCGGCGACGGAGACGGGCTTGTCGGCGGGCACGAACTGTGCCGTCACCTTGACGCCGCGGGCGATGAGCGCCTTGTAGCTCTGGACGTTCTCGGCGGAGGCATAGGCGCGCTGGGTGAGCTGGACGCCGCCCTCCTTGACGAGCGAGCCGCCGACGATCAGCGACGGGAGCTCGATGCCCGACTCGACCAGGTGAAGGATCGTCTCGGGCTCCTTGGCGATGACAAAGACCTTCTCGCGGTCGTACTTGCCCGCCGCGAAGTTCTTGAGCGCGGTCTGCTCGGAGATGATCGAGACGGCCATGCCCGCGGGGCGCGCCATCCTCATAGTGGACTTCAGGACCTCGTCGCCGGCGACCTTGTCGTCGATGACCATGACTCGGGTCGCGCCCGACACCGGGGCCCACTGCGTCACGATGATGCCGTGAAGCAGGCGATTGTCGATTCGTGCCATAACAACACTCATGTTTGCTCCTATCAAATGAAGTTTTACGTTCGGTACTGCCTCGGCGCTATCCGGATTCGCGCCGGGCAAGGGGTTATCGGATTATTGAGGACGCGCAGTCAGCTTGCGGCGGCGCGGGGAAGGTCACTCGTCGAGCAGGAGGTCCGAGGAGCCGAGGCGCTCTTCTCGCGCCGGGGCGGCGCTCACGCTTATGTAGTCGAAGACATATGCGATCTCGCTTACGGGAACCTCTACGCGATAGCGCGTCGAGATGCTCGAGAAGCTCTGCCTGAAGGACTCGATGAAATCGGCACGCTCCTCCTCGAAGCGGTCCTGACCAACGTAGGTCTCAATGGGGTTTCTGGTAACAAGGCGCTCGACGAGACAGCAGAGGTGGACGTAGAGCCCAATGATGGCGTTGCTGCCGATCTTCTCGCCTGTCCTGCGCTGAAGCTCGTGCACGGCGCTCTCGATCTCGTGGAATAGCCGCTCCGGGTCGAGGATGGTGATGGAGCGGATGACGTTCTGCAGCGTCATGTTCGAGAGCAGCTTCTCGTGGAAAGAAGAGAGCTCGGAAGCGTCAAGCCACCTGCCGAACACGGCATCAACCTTAGAGGCGGACGCCGTCGACATGATGTCCTCGAGGGCGACGAAGGGGACGGAGGCGACCCCGGGGTCTCCCGTGCCGATGACGGCGCAGACGCGGTGCTCGGAGAAAACGGCGTCATTCGACCCGTTCGCGACGAGCTGCTTGAAGGGCCTCGTGAGCAGGCGCGCGCCTATGGTGCGCGGGAGGCTCTGCGAGACGAGCTGGCGTATCCTCTCCGCGGCGTCGACCCCGGACTCGGAGCAGAAGACGATGGCGTCCTCACGGTTGACGCGCTCGATCACCTTGCAGTGCGTCACGCACGCGGCGGTCGCATCGCCAAGAACCTCGGCGATGGACTTGCCGCCGAGCAGCCCGATCCCGATCTCGAGCGCAAGACCGGTAGAGACGTTGTTCACCACGCCGATAGTGGAGTCGGTAACGTTCTCGAGGGCCTTATAGGCCTCCTCCAAGGAGCCCATGTCGACGAGGAACACGACCCCGGTGCAGTAGGAATGGCGGTCGACGAGGCGCTGGAGCGGACCGACGATGTCCTTCAGCTGCTGGTCGTAGGGCATGTCGACCGCCTCGTACACATGCATGCCGAGCATACGGTTCGCCGCGTCGGCGATGCTCGTCGCCGTTGAGTAGCCGTGGGACAAGATGACGCAGAGCGTTCGAAGGGCCTTCGCGTCGCGAGACTCCGATGCGACGCACAGCGTCAGAAGCGTCTTCGTGAAGTGATCGAGCGAGATTCCCAGCGCCCCTTCCACGTCTGCGGCGACCTGATCGGAGACGCTCGAGGCAAACGGCAATTCGGAGGTCACGGCACCGAGGAGATGGGAGATTTGCTCCGCACAGGCAGACTTTCGCTTAGCCAGGCCGATGCCCGGCCACAACTGCAGGCAAATCTCCTGGGCCAGCAGAAAAGCGACCTTCCTCGAAAGCTCGATGCCATAAGAAGAGCCTGCGTCGGAAAGGACCGCGCCCACGATGCGCTCGAAGGCGCGCGACCTCGAGGAGGTAACGCCGCGGCCGAAGATCAAGTGATCCTCAACGCCGCGCACAGCGGAGACAGCTTGCGAGACGAGCTCGGAGGCAGAGAGCTCCCCGGCGCAGAATCGCTCATCGAGAGAGCACAGGGCATCGAGCGCCTGCTCGACCGGCCCTGTGCTCTCGGCGGCATCCAGGGACGCGTCGATCAGAACGCCATCGTCGGGCTGTTGATCAATCTGCGCGGAGGAGAGGAGCCCGCTGGGAAGAAGATACGGGCGAACGACGACGTAGTCGCCCTCGCGATTGAGGAACGCTTTGGCGCAGCAGTTCGTCACGCAGGCGCGCAAGCCGGCGATGTTATCGGAAAAGTCCGCGTTCACGAGGCAACGGTATGCGCCGCGGCTGATCTTCACATCAGAACCGATTCGGCACCCCTCGCTGCGCAGGAAGCTCAAGATGAGATCCTCGCGCTCCTCGGGGGTCCGCTCCTTGAGTGAGGGGACGCGGGCACAGATGGGCATTTTGCTGTAGGCCGAGGAAACCTTCAGGTCATCGGCGGAAAGCGTCGTCGAAAGAACGAGGCGAGCGCGCGGCGCATCCTGGGAGGCATCGAGCCCGAGGGCCGTCGCAAGGCAGTGCTCCATCGCAGAGGGAGAGAGTGCCTCGATGCCGTTGACAAAAACCACACCCCCGCGCGATTTCGCGATCGACTCGTCAAGAAGCCCGTTGAACGAGGCGGCGTCCGGGACCCCGGCGCAGTCGATGCGCACATAGGAGGAGTCGCGGGACAGCAAGCCCTGGTTCTTGCCGTACTCGTACACAAGACGAGAAAGGAAAGACTTGCCGACACCCACGCCGCCGCTCAAGAGGATGGGTAGGCCAAACGGAGGGTACTGAACCGCAGCCTTGCACTGCTCGACAACGGAGCTGAGGCTCAGGTCAAAGCCCACGGCACGCGCGAAGTCACGGTGATCGGCGATTCCCGTCGCCTGGATGAGGTCGGCGAGCGAGGCGTACTCGCTTGCAGAGAGCTTTACCTGAAAACGCTTCTGGAACGCGCGGCGATGAAAATAACGGACAGGCCTGCCCGCCACCTTAACCACAAGGCCGGCGCGAACAAGGTCGTTGAGGTACTGGCTCGCCAGACTCCTGGAGATGATGAGCGTCTCGGCGATGTCGGAGGTGGACAGACGGGCAAGGTCGTCGAGCGAGACGGCAGAGGTGAGGGCCTCGAGATGCTCGAGAATCCTGTCCCTCATGTCGACGGGCTTCTTTGCCAAGCTGTCCTGTGCGGTCTTGTCCATGACTTCTTACCTCCTTGTACAAGGAGTATAAGGGGAACACAGAGAACGGAAGGGGGCGCGTGGGGGAATCAACAGCCCCGAGGAGAAGTTCACCACTTGAGGGGCAGAAAACAACGGCCATTGAACATTCAGGGCCGACGCTCAACACTTCGGCTCGACACTTCGCTTTGGAAAGGGCCCTGCGCGATGGTGCAGCCCTCCATCTCGCAGCACAGGTCGCCGAAGGTCGCGAGGATGCGCTCCTTCTGTTCCGCGGGCGAGACGACTCGGTGGGCAAGGTCCTCTCAAAAGGGGTCGTCCGACGCCGCAAGACCTCGATGACCGACTACCGCCTCGAGCAAGTGGCGGATTACCTCTACACTATCGAACTTGCCTTGGTCAAGTACGAGGCCAAGGAGAACGGTGAGACGTACAACAAGTTCTTCGGAGGTATAGGCTCTTTCAAGAGGAGCTAGCTCAAGCAAGCCCGCAACAAGCGGATATAGCTGGTCTCGCGGTTTCGCAAGGAACGGTCAGTTCTCCTCTGGCGAGGAATCCCGGGCGACGTGCTTCGAGCAGCGGAAGCTGAAGCGCAAGCAGAAGCAGCGCGGGCATTGATCGGTGCCGACATGGGCCCAGACGTGAACAGTGCTACGTCCCCTGTTCACGGGGCGCGAAACCGCAAAGGTCGCACAGAGGTTGCAAAATAAGAAGCCCCCGACCTGTTTTCGCAGGTCAGAGGCTTGAAATCAACGAATATCGTTTACTCCCACTCGATGGTCGCGGGCGGCTTGGACGTGATGTCGTAGCACACGCGGTTGGCACCGGGGACCTCGGCAACGATGCGGCCGGAGATGCGGGCCAGCACGTCGTAGGGCAGCTTGGCCCAGTCGGCGGTCATGGCATCGCTGGACTCGACGGCACGCAGGATGATCGGGCGCTGATAGGTGCGCTCGTCGCCCATAACGCCGACGGACTTGATGTCGGGCAGGACCGCAAAGTACTGCCAGCAGCTGTGCTCGGAGTTGCGCTCGCCGGTCTGCTCAAACAGGCGCTGGTTGTAGGCGTCGAGCTCCTCGCGCACGATAGCGTCGGCGTTCTTGAGGATCTCGAGCTTCTCCTTGTCGACTGCACCGATGATGCGGATGGCCAGACCCGGGCCCGGGAAGGGCTGACGGAACACGATGTGACCCGGCAGGCCAAGCGCCAGACCAAGCGCGCGGACTTCGTCCTTAAAGAAGTGGTCGAGCGGCTCAATAAGGTCGAAGTGCACGCCCTCGGGGAACGGAATCAGGTTGTGGTGGCTCTTGATGGTGGCCGTCTTGCCACCCGTCTTGCGAGCGCCGGACTCGATGATGTCGGGGTAGATGGTGCCCTGAGCCAGGTACTTGACCGGCTTACCATCGGTCTCGAGCTGCTGCGCCACGGCGAAGAACTCTTTCCAGAACTGCGTACCGATGATGCGGCGCTTCTCCTCGGGCTCGGTCACGCCGGCCAGAAGCTCGGCATAACGATCCTCGGCGTGGACGTGGATAAAGTCGACGTCAAACTGCTTGGTGAAGACCTCCTCCACCTGCTCGGGCTCGCCTTTGCGCAGCAGACCGTGGTTGATGAACACGCAGGTCATCTGCTTGCCTACGGCGCAGGCGCCCAGCGCAGCCACGACGGAGGAGTCGACGCCGCCGGACAGGGCCAGAATCACGCGGTCGTTGCCGACCTTCTCGCGGAACTCGGCCGTCATGGTCTCGACCAGGTTGTCCGTGCTCCAGTTGGGCTCCAGGCCGCAGATCTCAAACAGGAAATTGCTCAACAGCTGCTGACCGTACTCGGAGTGCTTGACCTCGGGGTGGAACTGCGTGGTGAAGATCTTGCGCTCGGGGCACTCCATGGCGGCAACCGGGCACACGTCGGTGCTGGCGGTAACGGTAAAGCCCTCGGGCACCTCGGACACGGCGTCGCGGTGGCTCATCCACACGGTTTGCTCCATGGGCGTGGAGTTAAAGAGCTTGGCGCCGGCAGTACGCGTAATAGTGGCACGGCCGTACTCGCCCACCTCGGAGTGACCGACCTTGCCGCCGAGCGTCACGGCCGTGATCTGATGGCCGTAGCAGAAGCCCAGGACGGGAAGGCCCAGGTCAAAGATGGCAGGATCGATGGACGGAGCGTCCTCGGCGTACACGGAGGCCGGACCGCCAGAAAGGATGAGCGCAGAGGCGTTCATCTCGCGAATCTCATCGGCCGATATGTCGCAGGGAACGATCTCGGAATACACGTTGAGGTCGCGGACACGACGGGCAATGAGCTGACCGTACTGCGCACCAAAGTCGAGTACGAGGACCTTTGCGGAAGCCTTTTGATCCATGGTTTCCCCCTCTTGTTGGCGGGGAGCCGGTGCCCACCCGCGTGAATGAACGAAAATAACCTCCATAGTGTACACGTTATATGGGGTTTCTCGTCCCTCGCTGCCATCAGCGCACGGCAAACGCACGACCTGGGCCCCTATTTGACGGCAATTGAAGTGTTACTAAACGTTACAGATGATGTAATACGTTTGAACATTGGACGCCCTGTGCCACAATACTGCCGAACGACTCCGCCTCTGCGGCGGCAAATACGATAGGAATACCAGCATGAAGCGCATCCTTCTCATCGCCACGGGCGGCACCATCGCATCGACCGAGGACGGCAACGGCCTCTCCCCCGCCCTGACCGGTGAGGAGCTCGCCCAGAGCGTCCCCGAGATCTCGGGCCTCTGCGAGCTCGACGTGGTACAGCCCATGAACATCGACAGCACCAATATGCGCCCGAGCGACTGGATGCGTATCCGCGATGTCATCGTCGAGGGTTATGCCGATCACGACGGCTTCGTGATTCTGCACGGCACCGACACCATGAGCTACACCGCGGCAGCACTTTCCTATCTGATTCAGGACAGCCCCAAGCCCATCGTACTCACCGGCTCGCAAAAGCCCATGGGCAACCCTTTTACTGATGCCAAACTCAACCTGTACCAGAGCCTGCTCTATGCGCTCGACGAGCACTCGTACGATGTGTCGATTGTGTTTGGTGGCGTCGCCATTGCCGGCACGCGCGCCCGCAAGCAGCGCACCATGAGCTTTAACGCGTTCATTAGCGTCAACTATCCGCCCATTGCCTACATCCGCAACGACCGCATCGTGCGCAACGGGCTCCACGGCACTCATCAGGGCGAAAACCCGGTGCGTTTCTACGACAGCATCGACCCGCGCGTGTTTGTCCTTAAGCTGACGCCCGGCGTGAACCCGGGTATCCTGGACGCCCTAGCCGATAGCTACGATGCTGTAATTCTTGAGACCTTTGGCATTGGCGGTATTCCCGAGTTTGGCGAGTCCGGCGAGTCATTCCAGGAGGCGATTTTCCGCTGGGTCGATTCGGGCCGCACCGTCGTTATGACCACGCAGGTCCCCGAAGAGGGCCTCGATTTGGGCGTTTATGAGGTCGGCCGTGCATACGCCGATCATCCGGGCATTCTGCGCGGCGATGACATGACCACCGAGACGCTCGTGGCCAAGACCATGTGGGCACTCGGCCAGTCACGTGATGCCGCCGAAATCCAGCGCCTGTTCTACAGCCAAGTCAACCACGACCGTATCCCGATGGCGTAATCCAGTTGTCGACGGGTATCCCCTATCCGATACCCTCGAGAAGCTCTGACACCGTCATGCCGAGTGCGGGCGCGATCTTAAATAGAACCTTGAGCGTGAAATTTGCCGTCCCGTCTTCGATTCGGTCGAGATAGGGTCGGCTGATTCCTGTCGCCACACAAAAATCAACCTTGGAGATACCAAGGTCCCTGCGTGTCTCTTCGACCCGCCTGCCAAGAATCTGTTTCGCACGTTCGTCCATGCAGCCGAGTTTGAAATGGAGCCGAACATAAACGTAAACTATAGTTTACGTTTTGCCGAATACACAGGAGTTTTCTATGTCGGGTTCTTCGGTCCGCACGTACCGAGCCACGCTTCGCACAAACAGCGCACCGCCCAAGCTCGTCGTCGTTGAAGCAGAATGTCTCTCGCCCGATGAGCGCACAGCATTTGCATTGCTATCAAGTCGCGTCGCCGCCGTTCTGGTCCCTTGCCCGGCGCAAGGTGAACTTGCCATCCAATGCCAAGCGCACAGCTGCTCGCTCAATCAGGCTGCCGTAATCGCAACCAGCCAGCGTGGCCTGCCCCTTCTCCTGGAAGCCGGTATCGCACTCGCCCTTCGCGGCGCCGGATACGAAAACGAGGCCGCCGCCGACATGGTCTTTAAACCACGATCGAGCGGCGGCCTCGCAGCAGCCATTGAATATGCGTGCAGGCTCGTTGCTTAAAAGGACAAGCTAGAAACCAAAGCCAAAGCCCGTTCCGGTAATCGCCGAGTACATAAAGTAAACGTTGATCACGTTGAGGAACACACCCGTGATGCAACCGTTGCGCAGGTAGCGCTCGCACACGATGCGTGCCATGGCGGCGGAGTCATCATTGTTTTTAGCCTGGCGTCCTGCCGTAAAGTACGTCGCCACGCTCAGCAATAGGTTGAGCACCGGCAGTGCCAGCAACTCGTAGCTCTTGCCCCAACGCGTTACCTCGCCGGCGGCATTAAACTTCGTTGCCACCTCGGAGCCGATGTTAGGAAGGACACACGCCGCTACCACCAACGGAATCACCGCAAGCACCAGCAGCGCGATGCCCATGTAGCCGGCTTTTTTGCCATATTTAAACATGCACGTCGTCCTTACACGTTAAAGCGGAAGTGCACGACGTCGCCATCGGCCATGACATAGTCCTTGCCCTCAATACGCAGCTTGCCGGCGGCCTTGGCGCCCTGCTCGCCACCGAGCTCGATGTAGTCGTCATAGCCAATGACCTCGGCCTTAATAAAGCCGCGCTCAAAGTCGGTGTGGATGACGCCGGCGGCCTGCGGGGCGGTCGCACCCTGACGAACCGTCCAGGCCTTGACCTCCATCTCGCCGGCCGTAAAGAACGACTGCAGGCCGAGCAGCTTGTAGGCAGCCTGAGCGAGCACGTCCAGGCCGGGCTGCTCCAGGCCCAGGCTTTCCAGGTAGTCGGCGGCGTCCTCGGGATCGAGCTCGGAAAGCTCGGCCTCGATCTTGGCGCAGATAGGCAGCGGCTTGACGCCGTCGATGGGCGCCAGATCGTCGTTGAGCATATCCTCGTCCACGTTGGCCACATACAGGATGGGCTTCATGGTGAGCAGGAACAGGCCCTTGGCGGCGGCACGCTCCTCGTCGGTCATCTCCATGGATGCGGCGCGCTTGCCCTCGTTGAGCCAGGCGAGCAGACGCTTGGCCACCTCGAACTTGGGCATGAGCTCCTTGTCGCGCTTGGCCTCCTTCTCGAGCTTAGGCAGCTGCTTCTCGAGCGTGCCCATGTCGGCCAGGATAAGCTCGGTCATGATGGTGTCGGCGTCACCGGCGGGGTCGACAAACTCGCCCGTGCGACCCACCTCGCGCATAACGTTGGGATCCTTAAAGTAGCGCACGACCTCGCAAATAGCGTCGGTCTCGCGAATGTTGGCCAGGAACTGGTTGCCCAGACCCTCGCCTTCGTTAGCGCCCTTCACCAGACCTGCGATGTCAACGAACTCGACCGTCGCCGGCACAATGCGACCCGGGTTAACGATGTCGGCAAGCTTTTGCAAGCGGCTATCGGGCACGTCGACGATGCCCACGTTGGGGTCAATCGTGGCAAACGGGTAGTTGGCGGCAAGGCCAGTCTTTTTGGTAAGCGCGGTGAACAGCGTCGACTTGCCCACGTTAGGCAGGCCCACGATACCGATGGAAAGGGACACGACAGCTCCTTTTGGTACAGGTACTTCAAACTGCATAAGTATAGCGCCGCCGCAGCATCCGGGCGAATCCGGACGCCACGACGGCGCAAATGAAGCAGAGATGCGTGAGGGTTCGAGACAGTAGTCCTTACTTAAGCTCGGGCCAGAAATCCTTGTTGGCCTCGATGAGCTCGTCCAGGATCTGCTTAGCAACGCTCGCCGAAGGAATGGTCTTGGAGAGCGTGAGTGCCTGCCAGAGCTTCTGGTAGCTGCCCTCGACCCAAGCCTGGACAACGAGCTTCTCGACGGAAACCTGCTGCTCCATCAGGCCCTTCTGGAACTGCGGAATCGGGCCCTGGCAGATCTTCTCAAAGCCGTTGGAACCGACGATGCAAGGCACCTCGACCATGGCCGTCGGGTCGAAGTTGGGCACAGCACCATCGTTGGGGACGATCAGCAGGAAGCGCTCGAGCGTGTTCTCGGCCAGCGCGCAGGCAAGGTCGACGATGTAGTTGGCGTGTACGTCGGGCTCAAAGCCGCCGTCCTTGGCAGTACCCTTGGCGATGATGTCGCGGCAAGCGCCAAAGACCTTCTTCTCGCGGCCGTCCATAACCTCATTGGCGCGAGTGTAGTTGGGGTCAGACGTCTCGACAACATAGTCCGGGTACAGGTAGTACTTGAGGTAGGTGTTGGGAATCGTCTCGGGATCGACAGCATAGACATCCTTGGCCTTGCCGAAGGTGTGAATCCAGCTCTCCTCGACGTGCTGCTCCTTACCGGCCTCGTGCTCAATGCCGTCCAAGTAGCCGTTCTTTGCCATGTGCTCCTTGATCTGCGGCATGAGGTCGTTACCCTCCTTGTCGTAGATCTTGCTCCACCAACCAAAGTGGTTGAGGCCGTAGTAGCTGTACTGCAGCTCGCGACGATCCTTGATGCCGCACATACGGCTCATCTTATCCATGAGGTCGATCGGCATGTCGCAGATGTTGATGATGCGGCTGTTGGGGCGCAGCACGCGGCAAGCCTCTGCGACAATAGCCGCGGGGTTGGAGTAGTTGAGCATCCAGGCGTTGGGGCTGTACTTCTCCATGTAGTCGAGGATCTCGATGACGCCGCCGATGGAGCGCATGCCGTAGGCGATACCACCGGCACCGCAGGTCTCTTGACCAACGCAGCCGTACTTGAGAGGAATCTTCTCGTCGAGCTCGCGCATGGCGTACAGACCCACGCGGATGTGAGCAAGGACGAAGTCAGTGCCGGTAAAAGCGGTTTCGGGGTCGGTGGTGTAGTTGAACTCAACCTCGGGGGCGTTCTCGTGGAAGTAGATCTCGCAGGCCTTTGCCACGATCTCCTGGCGCTCGGCGTTGTTGTCGTAGAAGGTCACCTTGTTGACCGGGAAGCGGTCGCGCTCCTCAAGCAGCATCAGGGCGATGCCCGGAGTGAAGGTAGAGCCACCGCCGGCAATGGTCACGGCATAGTTTTTCTTGGACATGATGTCCTCCTCATTCTGGCCGCTTGCTCAATCCATCCCCGCACGCGGCCTGTACGGTTTGGAATTGTTACCTAGAAGTGGAGTTTTTTATCTCCAGAATCGGCCTTGCGGTGCATACCGGCTCTGCAAGGCCGATTGTTTCGATGGACGATGGTTTACAGAAGACTCTCGAACTTCAGAAGACTCTCGAACTTCTCGCGAACCTGCGGGACGGTAAGGCCGATGATAACCTGGATTGACTGACCTTGGACCACCAAGCCATGCGTACCGATCGCCTTGAAGGAAGCCTCGGGTGCAACGACGCTCTTGTCCTTGACGTTAACGCGCAGACGGGTAGCGCAGTTAGTTACATCGATGATGTTATCCGTGCCACCGAGCAGATCGAGGATGTTCTCGGCAAGCACCAAGCGCTCATCATCTTTACTCTGGGCGACCGATTTGCCAGCAGCAGCACCGCTCTGCTTTTGCTTGTAGTCGGCCTTGGACTTGAGCTCGACCTCGACGTCGTCATCCTCGCGACCGGGGGTCTTAAAGTCGAACTTGACGATCAGGAAACGGAAGACCACGACCCAAAGGGCGGTAAAGCACAGACCGACAAGGATGGAGATGGCGTACTGCAGACCGTGTGCGGCCCAAAGGGGCAGCCAGTCCCACGAGAGCATCGAGATGATGCCGCCGTCGAAGATGCCCACGACGCCAAGGAGGTTTTGAGCCATGCAGCCAAGCGCTCCGAGCACGCAGTGGACGACGAACAGGCCGGGCGCAATGAACAGGAAGGTGAAGTCAAGCGGCTCGGTGATACCGCAAAGCATAGCGGTAAGGGTGACCGGGATCAGCAGAGCCTTGACGCGCTGCTTGCGCTCGGGTTTGGCGGTCATATAAAACGCAATGGCGACGCCAAGCGAGCCGAAGACCTTAGTCCAACCAGGGCAGGTATAGGCAGCCCAGGGTGCGGCATCCTTAAGAGCAATGCTCGGATCGGCAGCCAATTGGGGCAGGATGTTGGCCCAAGCAGCAAAGATGCCGCCGTTGACCGCCGCGTTGTCGTAATAGAACGGCGTATAGATAAAGTGGTGCAGGCCTGTAGGGATCAGCACGCGCTCGAAGAAAGCAAAGACACCCACGCCAAACGTACCGGCGGAAAGGATGAATCCCTGGAAGGCAGAGATGGCAGCCTGAACATGCGGCCACACCAGGCAGGCGATAAGAGCGACCGGAACCATAACGAAGAAACCGATCATATAGATGAACACGGAACCCGAGAACACGCCCAACCACTCGGGGAGCTCGGTGTCGAAGAACTTATTATGCAGCATCGTGGCGATACCAGAAATGATAAGCGCGCCCATGATGCCCATATCAAGCGTTTTGATGCTTGCGATAGTGGCAAGACCAGTACCGCTGCCCGCCTCGACAGAGTAGTCGACCCCAAAGACAGGGCCCCACTGCCCCAAGATTGTGATTACAAAGTAGTTGAAGGTAAGGTAGATGGCCAAAGCCTCCATGCAGCAGCGAGCGTTCTGCTTGTTCGCGAGCGAGATTGGCAACGCTACGCAAAACAGCAACGGCATCTGGTTAAAGAGCGTCCAACCACCCTGGAGCAGCACATTCCAGCAATCAAACCAAAGATGACCCGCTGTGGCCATCTCGCCAAAGATCGCCTCGGTGGTAAACAACGTACCCAGGCCGACGACGATTCCGGAAAATGCGAAAAGAATTGCAGGCGTGTACATTGCACCGCCGAAACGTTGTATCTTTTGCATCATGACGGGGAATCCCCCTCTCTTCATTCGGAGCGGCTGCGGTTTTGGCTTCACTCGAGACCGCAGACGCGCCGTTTGCGTGTACCTCGTGCAATAGGACGGGTGGGCCCGCTTCCCTGACTTCTTGCGCTTCTATTTTTATCATATCACTTATCTAGACAAGTTAGCATAAATACTACGGTCGGTAAACGGTTGATTATTGGCCGTAAACGGTATATGTCCAGTATTTCGCCTGTTAAATCTGACATAGCTGATGGCTGCATTTCATTTTTCTTTTCTACTTGTCTAGATGTGCTTGTCTATATCTATAGACATGCCTATACTTCATTACAACATTCACCGCCACGTTAAGGAGTCACCATGAAAAGCGCGGTCTTCTATGGAAAGCACGACCTCAGAGTCGAGGAATCGGCAAAGCCGGCCGTGGGCAGGCGCGACGTTCTGATCAACGTCAAAGCTTGCGGCGTCTGCGGTACCGACGTTCATATCTATGAAGGCGACAAGGGTGCAGCCGACGTTACCCCGCCCACGATCCTTGGTCATGAGTTTGCGGGCGTTGTCGAGGCCGTGGGCAGCGACGTCGCTGGCTTTAAACCGGGCGATCGCGTGTGCATCGACCCAAACCATCCCTGCGGCTGCTGCGAACCCTGCCGCGACGGAATCAACCACTACTGCGAGCATATGACCGGTTACGGCACCACTGTTAACGGCGGCTTTGCCGAGTACTGCTCCGTCGATATGCAGCAAGTCTACAAGTTGGGCGATCACACCAGCTTTGAGCAGGGTGCTATGACCGAGCCCGTCGCCTGCTGCCTGCACGGCATCGATATGTGCAACATCAAGCCCGGCAGCACAGTTGTCGTTATCGGCGGTGGCATGATCGGTCTGCTCATGATGCAGCTTGCTAAAAACGCCGGCGCCACCAAGGTTGTCTTGCTCGAGCCCGTCGAAGGCAAGCGCGAGGTTGCGCTCAAACTCGGCGCCGACCTGGCAATTGATTCCATCCACGAGGACGTCCCGGCCCGCCTGAAGCAGGAGGGCGTCGGCAACGTCGATGTCGTTATCGAGTGTGTTGGCAAGCCCGTCACCATCGAGCAGGCCATCCAGATCGCCGGCCACAAGGCTACGGTCATGATGTTCGGCCTCACCAAGCCCGATGAGACGATCACCGTCAAGCCCTTCGAGGTCTTCCAGAAGGAGCTTGTGCTTACCTCGTCCTACATTAACCCTTATACGCAGCGTCGTGCGCTCGAGCTCATCGACTCTGGCAGGCTCGACGTATCCTCGATGGTCGCAAAGGTAGCCTCCCTCGACGAACTCGGCGCCATCCTGTCAGACCCGGCCCTGCGTGCCATGGGCAAATATATAATCGACCCCAGCAAGTAAATCGATCGACACCCGCGCGAGCGGTCCTCATCCACCACTCGCGCACCCAGCTCTAGGAGACCGTCATGGCGCGAGCCATCTTCCAAACTATTTATGACAACGTGAAGCAGTCGATTGACGACGGCACATACGCCTATCAGAGCTATCTGCCTTCGGAGACTGAGCTCACGCAGCTGTTTGACTGTTCGCGCATGACGGTCCGTCGCGCCATCTCGATGCTTGCGGCAGATGGTTACGTGCTCCCCCAGCAAGGCAAAGGCATGCGCGTCATTCGCAACATCAGCGACGAGAAGAGTCGTGGTGGCGGCGGACTCGAGACCTTTAAGGAAATCGCGGTCAACCGAGGCTTTGAGCTCAAGACCGTCACCACCGTCTTTGAGCTCCTCATCTGTAGCAAGGCGCTCTCCAAGATTACCGGGTTTCCCGAAGGCTGTGAGCTCACACGCGCCAAACGCATCCGTTATGCAGACGGACAAGCCGTGTGCTCCGACGACTCCTATTACCTAAGCTCACAAGTACCGGGGCTGACACCCGAGATTGTCAACGACTCGATCTATCGTTACCTCGAAGAAGATCTTGGCATTAAGATTGCCACGGGCAAACGCGATGTAACGATTGAGCACCCCACGCCCGAGGATACGCGCGTGCTCGATCTCGACGACTTTAACGCACTCGCCGTTATACGCGGGCAGACCTACAACGCCGACGGCATCCTTATGGAATACACCGAGACCAAACAGGTCCCCGGGTTCTTTTTGCTCCATGAAACCGTGACGCGCAACGGTACCGGTCGAACCGGCCACCAAAGCAGCATGAACTAACCATTTATTAGTTGCGGTGGAATAGTTCCTAGAATGGCCAGCTTAAGGGCAAAACAGGAACTATTCCACCGCAACTTTTTTGGCCGGCGGGGCAGTATCTGTCCCACCGGCCATCATTTACGCTCTTTTAGCTAGTCCGCGAGCTTCTCCACCTGATCGAGCATCTTGCCGAGCTTAGCTTTCGCCTCGGCTTTTGCCTTTTGGGCCTCTTCGTGGGCTTTGGCCTTCTGGGCGGCCTTTTCCTCGGCCTCGGGGTCGACGACAACCAAGTTGGACGCATCGTGCTCAACCAGTTTGAGCGCATGCTCGGGGCACACCTTGACACAGGCGCCGCAGCCTAAACAATACGTGGACTCCAACGCAAAGCGGCCGCTTCCCACCAAATCGCAGGCGAACGTGGGGCATACATTGACGCACTCGCCGCACGACGTGCACTTGTCAAAATCGCACTCCGGCGTGCTCACCTGCATGTTCTGGGCAAGCTCGGGGTGGTTTTGCAGCGTCGAGAGCACCAGCTGCCGCCCGTGTGTAAGCGTACGGCGGCGCTTGGTCGTCGTGGTGCCGCACATGGTGTTGAGTGTGCGCTCCAGCTGGGTAATCTGATGGCGATGGGCCTTGAGCTTCTGCGTCACCGAGGCCAGCGCCGCCGTCGCCGGATTGAGCTTGGTCACCGTCAGGCCCGTGGTGCGGGCGATCTTTTCCATGTACTCCTTGCGCTCGTACTCGCGGCGCTTATGGCATTTGAGGCTTTTGGGATCGACCTCCAGGCCCATACCCGTGCCAGACCACTCTTCGGCCTTCGCAATCGCCTCGCCCAGAATGTCC
This sequence comes from uncultured Collinsella sp., assembly GCA_902494715.1. Lineage (GTDB taxonomy): Bacteria > Actinomycetota > Coriobacteriia > Coriobacteriales > Coriobacteriaceae > Collinsella. The sequence goes on along the minus strand of CABUUJ010000001.1, from coordinate 9,346 downwards.
TCACCGCCGGTGTTGCGGCATTTATCGCACACGCCCAACGGCAGGTACACACTCACGTTGGGATAGTCTGCCAGTACCGAGAACCAGGTCTCGGCCGTAATATCGCCCACGCAGGCAACGACGACTTCGTTCTCGCGCGGCATGCGCTTAAGGGCACGCGTGCAGGTGACGTAGGCGGTCTCGTGGCTCGTAGCCGCCGAGACAATGTCGTCGTAGACGTTTTTGGGCGCCAGGCGCGGCGAGATGATCGCCTCGGTCGGACAGGCAGCGGCGCACAGGCCGCACTTGCGACAGGAGTCGAGGATCTCGATGGAGTCTTCCTCGACCTCGATAGCGTTGACCGGGCACACGTCCATGCACGCGGTGCAGCCGCTCTTTTCGTTTTTGCAGGTCAGGCACGGAATGGTGTTGCCGCGCGGGCGCTCCTTGTAGTCAGCAGGATTCCATTGAGGCGCCGACGGATCGAGTGCATCGGTCACACCGCCAAGCGGGTTTTTAAGAAAGTCGAAACCCTTGCTGATCTCGATAATGTCATCAAACAGATCGTGTTCCTGCGCCATGCGCGGCCCCTCCCTGAGCAGTGCAAACAAGCAAGAGATAATGATACGCCATCGGCCCACGCCTCGGGCAAATTACACGCGGAGCATCTTTGCGGCAAATAGCCCATGGCCTATCGCCGTCTCGATTGCACAAGATCAATCAAGCGCCAAGCTATGCCTCGCACATGAGCTGCACGAGCTTTTGTTTGGTCACCTTGGCCTGTTCGTTAGCCATATTGCGCTCGTTTCTAAAGACCGCATTTGCAACACCCTGCAGATCGCCATCGGAAATCACGCTGCACGGACCGTCCATCGACGCCGCCGTGGGGCATACGCACAACGGCAACTCGGCATAAAACGCAACGGCCTTGGCGATATCGAGCATCTTGCCGCCGCCAATACCCACTACCATGTCGCAATACTCGGCCTGGGCTTCCTTTTAGCCATTTCGACAACGGCCTCTTCCGTACACGGACCGTCATAAATCTTAAAGAACGGCTCGCTTAGATCTTCGTCCAGAAATCCATCGACGATCTGCTTGCACAGCCGATCCTCGGTGCCCTGGTCAAACAAGACATAGGCAGCGCAGCCCAACCATGACAAATACTTGCCTTGACGCGACAGTTCGCCCGGCCCCTGAACATACCGGCCGGGACCGCCATAAACCATGGGAAGTGCCATACGAGAATCCGCCCTTCATCAAACAACGATTGGTGCAAAGTAACCTTGCCCCTTTGCACCATAGCAAAAAGGGGCAAAGCCATCTGCTGGCTTTGCCCCTTCCTTAGCTTGATTTACTCATCCATGAGATAGTAGTGGCCCAGTGCGTCTGCACCCAGAATGGCGTTTGCGACCATCTCGGGCGTCACCTCAAACGGCATGTTGCACATGGTGTCATCGGGTGCGCAGGCGGCCTCGGCAACAATCATGGCCTGCTCGCGCGTAAGCTCGGCAACGCCAAGTTCCTTCATCGTGACCGGCAGGCCCAGCTCAATGCAGAAGCCCAAGACTTCCTCGAGTTTCTCAGTCGGGGCATCCTCGAGTACCAGCTGGACGATAGTGCCAAAGGCGACCTTCTCGCCGTGATACATGCCGTGGCACTCGGGCAGCATCGTCAGGCCATTGTGGATGGCATGAGCAGCAGCAAGGCCCGAGCTCTCAAAGCCGATGCCCGAAAGCAGCGTGTTGGCCTCGATGATATGCTCGACGGCAGGCGTGAGCGCACCCTTCTCCAGCGCGACCTTGGCCTTAACGCCATCGGCCATAAGCGTCTCGTAGCAGAGCTTGGCAAGCGCCAGACCGGCCATGCCGCCCTTGCCGCCAGCGCAGGTGCCGCCGTCGGCATCGTGCGTCGCCTGGGCCTCGAAATAGGTTGCGAGCGCATCGCCCATACCGGAAACCGTCAGGCGCACCGGGCTCGCCGCGATAACCGTCGTATCCATAAGGACGATATTGGGGTTTGCCTTAAGGAAGAGGTACTTGTCGAACTGGCCGTCATCGGTGTAGAGCACCGAAAGTGCCGAGCACGGTGCATCGGTCGAAGCAATGGTGGGGCAAATGATAACCGGGGACTCCAGGTAATAGGCGACGGCCTTCGCGGTGTCGAGGATCTTGCCGCCACCGACGCCGACGACGATATCGCAACCGTTGTCGCGGGCGAGCGCAACCAAGCGATCGACCTCGCCCTTGGAGCACTCGCCGTTAAAGTCCTCAAACAGCAGCTCGGCCTTAGCCTCGGCAAAGCCGCCCTCGATCTTGGCACCGACGCGCTTCTTGCCCGAAGGCGTCACGATGACGAGGGCCTTAGCGCCGAGCGGCTCGACATAGGAGCCGAGCTTGGCCAGCTCGTCCGGACCCTGGATGTACTTGCTGGGGCTATTGAAAATTGCAGCCATAACTATCCCATTCTCTAAAAAAGAAAGGGGCTCCGTACAGATACGTGCGGAGCCCCTCGTTACGATAACAAGAGTCGATTAGAAATCGATGTCGGTGTCGTAGTAGCAGGCCTTGAGGATCTTCTCGAAGTCAGCAGCCTTGGTCTCACGCGGGTTCTCGGGCGTGCAGGCGTCCTGCTCGGCGTTCGCGGCGATCTCGGGCAGCTTGGCGAGGAACTCCTCCTCGGAAACCATCTGCGGGTTCTCGGCGTCGACCTTCACGCCACCATTCGCGTAATCCTTGATGGACTGCGGAATGTTGAGCTGGTCGTTGAGGTCGCGAATCTTCTGGACGAGTGCAGCGATGAGCTCCTCGTTGGTCTCGCCGGGAAGGTGCAGGATCTCCTTGGCCACGTAAGCGTAACGCTCGGCAGCACGGGGATCCTTGGAGTTCCACTGGATGACCTTGCCCAGGTACATGGCGTTAGCGGCACCGTGGATGATGTGGCCGTTCTCGAAGGCAGCACCGGTCTTGTGAGCCATGGAGTGAACGATGCCGAGCAGGCCCGAGGAGAAGGCGATACCGGCGATGCACTGAGCCTCGTGCATGTGCTGACGGGCCTCATGGTCGCCAGCATAGGACTTGGGCAGCCACTCGACGATCTCGCGGATGCCGTGCAGAGCGTTGGCGTCGGTGAACATAGAGGCGAAGGTGGAAACGTAGGCCTCCATGCAGTGGGTCAGAGCATCCATGCCGGTGTGAGCGCACAGCTTGGCGGGCATGGTGTAGGTGAGCTCGGGGTCGACGATGGCGACATCAGGGGTGATATTGAAGTCGGCCAGCGGGTACTTGATGCCCTTGGCGTAGTCGGTAATGACGGAGAACGCGGTGACCTCGGTAGCGGTACCGGAGGTGGAGGAAATGGCGCAGAAGTGAGCCTTCTGACGCAGCTCGGGGAAGCTGAACGGCTGGATGATGTTATCGAAGGACTCCTCGGGATACTCGTAGAAGACCCACATGGCCTTAGCGGCATCGATGGGCGAGCCGCCGCCGATGGCGATAATCCAGTCGGGCTCGAACTCGCGCATGGCCTCGGCGCCCTTCATGACCGTCTCGATGGACGGGTCGGACTCGACGCCCTCGAACAGCTTGACCTCGAAGCCGCCCTCTTTGAGGTCGGCCTCAACGTCCTGCAGGAACCCGCCGCGGCGCATAGAGCTGCCGCCAGAAACGATGATGGCCTTCTTACCCTTGAGGTTCTTCACCTCGTGGCGAGCGCCCTCACCAAAGTACAGATCGCGAGGATTGGTAAAACGTCCCATACTGTGCCTCCTAAACAAGCCCCTCTTAGACTTGCGTATATAACGGAGCACCCAATTGGCTCCGTTAGGACCGGTTTGCGCGTTGCCGGCGATGACAATGCGCGATGTCTAAACGTCTCAACGCTCAGACAAACACTATTTTACCGTTCTGGTTGGTCAGTTATTCACCTAAAGCCGCCAATGATGAAACGTTTTTTCTATCCCTGAAGACCCTTGTGCGGCATTCATACTCCCAAGCTGGGCAAACGTTTTATCAAGGTTGACTACATATCCCGGGCAGGACCGTGCCCCTCCAAAATATGCACCGTTCGCCGCCAAAAATCGACCGTTTGCGGCACCGTGATACCACTCGGTCGTCCAAGGTGCCGACATTTGTGCGACATCCGTCTTCGTGGTGCAAAGGTGCAAGTCCAAGTGCGGCACCCCCGGTGTGCCACATGCGGGTAAACTAGAACCTTATATAGAAACATTTGAACCCTAACCGCAGCAAAGGAGGCCCCATGGCATTCGATCCCATTCAAGAGGATTGCCATCGCCTCGTTCTTGAGGCCTTGCGCCGCGACAATATCCCGCTCACCGACGGTGCCGCCGTAGAGCGTCTGATGGAACAATTCACCCGCAACCCCGCACCGCTCATCGTGCACGACCGCGACCGCGCCGGGCACCTCATTGCCAAGGTGGTCGAGGCTGTCGACTACCGCATTCCCTTTATCCCCGACGATACCCAGGCAGAGCAAGAAGAGGCAGCTGCCGAGAACATGCTCCGCGAGGCGGCCGCACTCGATCCGGCCAACTGGGATGCCCAGCGCATGCTGACGGCACTCACCGCCGAATCCAACGAGGAATACGTGCAGTACCTGGTGTCCAAGTGCGACGAGGTGGAGCACGATCTGGCGCTCAAGATCGCCTCGGCGCAGGACCCCTACGAGCGCGAGGCCGCAGGCGACCTTACGCGCCGCCCCTATCTGCGCTGGCTTGCCGCCTTGGCATCGCGCGCCCTCATTAGCGGACGCTACCGCATGTCGCTCGAAGCCGCAAACCGCAGCCTGGACTTTGCGCCCAACGACCCCGCTGGTGTCCGCCACACCGCGATGCTCGCCATGGCAAAGCTCGAATACCCCGCCGAGGAGCTCAAGCGCTTTCGCTCCGCACACTCCGTGCCGTACCTCGCGAATACCCCGCTGCGCCGCCGCCCCAAAGATGCGGAGCGCGACTTGGACCCGTGGACGCTCATCGCACTGATGAGCGCAGCCTGGCGCGAGCTGGACTACGAGGGCGCCGAGCACTACCTGCGTATCCTTGCGCGCTCGTGTCCGCACGCGGCCGAGGCGCTCTACTTCCAAACCGAGTTTCCCGATGGCGTCTATGCCCGCGTCAACGTGGGCGCAGGCTCCACCGACGAGCTCGTCCTTGCACTGTCCGAGGCGACGCCGGTACTGCAGGAGGGCCTGGGCGCTCCCGACAACGCCAGCTTTGCCGCCTGGGTCGCCACCAACGACATCGTGCGTTCCCAGATCGACGAGCGCATCCTGCGCGCAGCCGAGCAGGGGCTTCCATTTAAGGGAGGGGACCTCTAATGGATCCGAGCGTCTACATCCCCGCCTACTTGGAGCGCACCTATCTGGCGTCGCACCCCGAGCTCACCGATGCAGCACGCGAGCTTGTCCATAACGACATTAGTGCGAATCCCCAAAAGTACGCGCAGTCCGAGCATGCCCAGGCGCTGCTGTCCTATGCCGGTGTTCATCGCCATCTGCTCGACGAGCTCCATCGCATCGAGGACATGGGCAGCGACGAGGAGTTTGAACAGACGCGCAACCGCCTGTTCGACGATATGCGCGATGAGCTGCTCAAGATCGTCCGCATCGATGCGTATGTCCTCGATGCCCAGCTGCTCGCCATCATTTTGGCGGACACGCCCGTTGACGCCTGCCTGGGCGACCTGATGAAGCTCGAGGCGACCACGGCCGATTACCTGCAGCAAAGCGTGCCCGGGTTCGACATGGAGGCCCCGCACTACTGGGCCAATAATGTTTTGGCCGACGGTGTCACCGCAGCAGACCTTACCGTGAGCGAGCCGGCTCTTATCGGGTGGCTCCACACGCTCGAGGCCATCTCGCAGCTGTGCATGGCGAGCGCCCGCTACCGTGCTGCCGCCAACTACGCCCGCCGTGTTCTTAAGGCAGAAGGCTATCCCACCCGAGCTGCAGGCACCGTGCTACTCGCCCTCGCTCGCTTGGAAGACGAGGACGGCTTTTTTGCCCTGGCCCACCAGCTCGAGGAGCAGATGGGAGCCGATGCACTCGAGAACTCCCCCTGGTACCTGCTCGCCCGCACGATCTTGCTGTTCAAAACGAACAAGATGCGCCCGGCGACACGCGCGCTGCGTGAGTTTGCCAACCGCTGCGAGGGCGGCGCGTTCTTTTTGCTGAACCCCATGTATCAGACGCCGTACCTTCCCTGCCGACCCGAGCCGCGCGACCCCTGGGACCTCTCGCACCAGGCGGTTTGGGAAGCGGACGGCATTATCTCGGACACTCCCGACTTTGCCCCCTGGGCCAATGCCTGCGAAGACGTGTCGCAGCTTGCCCAGGAATTTGCGCGCCGTTACGGCTTTTAACAGCGCAAACGCCACGACCATGTCATTCACGTTAGGAACGGCTTCATGAATCTCCGCTCATCTCTTGCCTGCACCTCGAGCGATATCGCCCGCTGGGGGCTGCGCTCCGTCCTTAAGCGCCAGGGCGGCGTACTCCCCGGCCGCATCGCCATGAAGATCGACCCCGAGCTGCTGAGCGACCTCGCCGGCCTTGTCGACCGCAGCGTGGTGATCACCGGCACCAACGGTAAGACCACCACCTCCAACCTCATCGCCGACGCCGTTGCCGCCAGCGGCGCCACCGTGGTATGCAACCGCGCCGGCAACAACATGGAGCCGGGCGTGGTGGGCGCACTGCTCGAGGCGCGCAGCGGCCTCAAGCGAGCCGGCGGCGGCAAGCGCGTGGGCGTTTTTGAATGCGATGAGCTCTACACTGTGCGCGTCCTGCCCAAGCTCAAGCCGACGTACTTCGTGCTGCTCAACCTGTTCCGCGACCAGCTAGACCGCTACGGCGAGATCGACCATACCCAAGACGTCATTGCCCATGCGTTGGAGCTCTCTCCGGCAACAACGCTCATCTACAACGCAGACGACCCGCTGTGTGCCGCGATCGCCGCACGCGTTCCCAATGCAAGCATCGCCTTTGGCATCGACGGCGCCACCAACACCGAGTCCGACCGTATTAGCGACTCGCGCTTTTGCTCGCAGTGCAACGCCCCGTTGGAGTACGACTATGTGCAGTATGGTCAACTCGGCGCCTACCATTGCCCCTCGTGCGGTTGGGCACGCCCCGCACTGGTCCGCCGTGTGACGGGCGTGGAGCTCGGCTGCGACGGCTACGGCTTTGACCTGGTCTTTGGATCTGCGCCCGACGCGGCTGCCGTACACATCGCCACACGCTACAACGGTCTGTACATGGTCTATAACGTTGCCGCTGCATTCTTTGCCGCACATGAATTAGGCGTGGATACGGCGCACCTGCAGCCCACGCTCGATGCCTATGTGCCCGCCGGTGGTCGTATGGGGCGCTGGGATATCGCCGGCCGCACTGTCGAGGCCAACCTGGCTAAGAACCCCGTGGGCTTCGATCGACAAATCCAGTCCATCAAGACGGCAGGCGGCAGACTCTGCGCTTTCTTCCTCAACGACAACGATGCCGACGGCCACGATGTATCGTGGATCTACGACGTCGACTTCGAGCGCATCGCCGATACCCCAGGGCTTGTCGCCTTTGCCGGCGGCACGCGTGCACACGATATGCAGGTACGTCTGAAGTACGCCGGCATCGATGCCGCGATTATCTCGGACGTCGCGCAGGCAATTGGCGCCGTGGCAGACGAGGCCGCCGATGACACCTTCTACGCCGTCGCCAACTACACGGCCTTCCCGCCGCTGGTCAAAGAACTCGATGGGCTGAAAGGCGCTGCCGCCGACGCTGTTGCCGGGCGCGCCGTAGCCCGTGCCGACGGCAGCGCTCTTCCTGTCGGCATCGTACCAGTCGAGCTTTCGCGCCCGCTGCGCATCGTCTACCTGTATCCCGATGCCCTTAACCTCTATGGCGACGGCGGCAATGTTATCGCGCTCGAGCGCCGCTGCGCTTGGCGCGGCATTCCCGTGCGCGTGGACGAGGTCCGTATGGGCGAAACGCTTGATTTGACCGATGCCGATATCGTCATGATGGGCGGTGGCTCCGACCGCGACCAGCTGGCGGTCGCACATGAACTGCTCGCTCAAAAAGACAAGGTCGCATCCTATGTTGAGGATGGCGGTTCGTTGCTCGCCATCTGCGGCAGCTATCAGCTGCTCGGCCGTTCGTACTATATGGGTGAGAATCGCATTGAGGGTCTGGGGGTCATTGCCGCCGAAACCGTACGCGGCTCCGACCGCCTGATCGGCAACGTAGCCGTCAAAACCGATCTGGCACCCGAGCCCTTTGTGGGATTCGAGAATCACGGTGGCCGCACCCTGCTCGATGCAGAGGCCACGCCACTCGGAACGTCCGTCGTCACGGGCACCGGCAACAACGGCGACGATGGCCTTGAGGGTCTGATCTACAAGGGCGTCATCGGCACGTACCTGCACGGGCCGGCGCTGCCCAAGAACCCCGAACTCGCCGACTGGCTGATCGCGCACGCCCTCGAGCGCCGCGGCGATGCGCAGGCCACGGCCCTGCTGCCGCTCAAAACCCTCGACGACACCTACGAGCACGCCGCCCACGACGCCGCCATGAAGCTCCTCCCCTAGCACCTCACAACCACAAAGGGGACAGGCACCTTTGTGGTGGTTTTTCAGTTTGCCAACGATATGTGAACGGCTAAAAAAGTCTGCTATACTCTTTCCCGCTGTCCCCATCGTCTAGCGGCCAAGGACGCCACCCTTTCAAGGTGGATATCGCGGGTTCGAATCCCGCTGGGGGCACCATTTGCATTTTGTACGAACCCGTTGGACGTCGAGTCTGGCGGGTTCGTTGCTTTCCACGTCGTAGTTCAGCGTCACTATGCACTCTTCGTCGCTCACGCTCACCTGGTAGACGAACGCCATCAGCAGCGTCGCGTCGTCCAGGGCGGAGCCGCATTGCAGGAAGTCGGCCAGCCGCTCGGGGTCTATCTGATCGTCCCTGATCGCCTCAAGGTCGAGCTTGGCGCGGTCGCGCTGGTGCTCAAGCTCCGCTATGCGTTCCTTCGCGCCCGGAGCGATTATGCCCTGCTCGATGGCGTTGAGGATGTTCTTCAGGCCGCGCTCGGCTGCTGAGAGCGATTGGGCGGCCTGCTTGCGCCTCGCCGCCACCTCCGCGCCGTCCGAGCTTTCCGCAACCATGCGGGCTATCCGCAAGGCCTCCTCGCGGTCTTGCAGGAGCGCCCGCAGCGCCTTGACGATCTCGCCCTCAAGCTCCTCGCGCCTCACGGGCCTCACGCAGCCGTCATGGCAGCGGTAGTACTCGTATTTCACGTTCTTGCGCCCGCGCCCGCTCACGCCTTGCAGGTTGCGCCCGCAGCCCGCGCAGATCGCCT